>PXAA01000069.1 GCA_003567205.1 Bacteroidales bacterium | reverse complement strand
CAATGATGATCACGGTTTCAGCTTCAAACCAATGACCATCTGAAATGTGTACGGACAAATCAACAGGGGTGCCCTGAATTGTTGAAGGGTGCGCTTCCACAGAAAATGCGATCTCCAGTTTTTCTCCGGGAGCGATGGGATCAATCTCCAGGATATCTTCGAGGATGGTAAAATAGGGGGAGTTGCCCGCAAGTTCCATCACCGGTTGCCTTGCCGTGGAATGGCCATGGTTGGTTACATCAAAAATCATCTGAGCCGATTCGCCCGGGTCAAGCCACCCGTTGTCATTGCCGCCAACACTGTCATCGATAAGATAATCCATGTTTATTGAAAAGACAGGTGCGTTGGCAGTAATTCTGAGGTTTGATGTCCATTCCTCGTTGCCGTCGCTGACGGTGAGTAAAAAGCTTGCCTGGTGTTGATCGGGTACCTTCATGGAGATTTGAAATGAAAAGGCATCCTGTACGGTGGCGGTATTGTCGTTTTCACCCGTACCCATACTGCCAAAAACAACCGCTTCACCCGGGTTTTCAAGAATAATGTAGTTGTCTTCGCCGGTCAGAACGGCCGTAACCTCATTCACAGGATCAGATCCTACATTTTTCAAACCAACATCAACAGTGAAGGACTCTCCGTAATGGGCCTGCAAGGTACCACCCTGATCATTGATAATAAAAGTGTCAAGCACCACATACGGACCTTCCAACCCTACTGCGGGAACTTCCTGAATATATGGGATGTATTGGGGTTTGGTTACTACAATGCTCACATCTCCGCTTTCGAGAATAGGCTCGATGGGCACTTCCACCTCACCGCTTTCATCCACAAAGGCAGCACCATGCAAAACCCCGTTCATGGAAACAGCTACGTAAGAGCCCGGCAAGGCTTCTACAGAATAGCTGCTCAGCCCAAGGGGAACAATGGGCATATGGGATACCTCATTCTCTTTGCCTTCAGTAAGGTAAATGACCGTTGAGGGATCGCCGAATGTGTGATAGCCTTCCCAGTACCACTGGACATTTGAATGCGTCTGGTAACCTTGCAGGTGGGCTTCGGTAATGGCCAGGTTCCCGGCAAACTTTGTGGCTGCCACCGCATGGTATTCCCCTGCGAATTGTACGTCATAGGCACCCGGGGTGGTCTCTTCGACAGTAGGTACATAACCGCCATTATTTCCCTGAATGGGGAAGGCCCCCACAGACCAGTAAAAATCCTCAAACCAGTGGGTGTTGGGCGCAGAGCCAATATAAGCAACCGCACCTTTGTTTTCCGCCCTCAGCCAGGCCTCTCCAATGCTTTCTGAATGGCTGAACATCGCACTCTGACAACAATTGCCAATGGCCAGGGGGTATTTGCCTGCATTGGTAAGCTGATGGATCCCATTTGTTGTCAACAGGGGACTTCCCCAGCTTGTGGGTGAGCAGTGGGCGGTGTAATTGATCAGGCTGACCGATATCCTCTCTTCATCGTAACAGCCGGTATAGGAAGACAAATAGGCATTTACATTGTTAAAACCGTTGGCGGCGTTAAAATAATTTTCGGTACCGTAGTTTATGGTGGGCTGACCAATCTGGGGGTTCCAGTAGACATCTGATCCGGCAATCAAAGTAACATCATTCAGATAGCCCGGGTCTTCAAAGGCATATTGTTGATAATACAAGATTTTATCAAGCTGATTCTGCAACTCCTGAACATTGCGTGCCGATAAACGTCCAATATACATATCAGGGAAATAATCGCCATCCACCGAGGCATAATACAGGTCAGTAACCTGACCGGAGGCATCGCCTGTGGCCGAAGCGGGGAGTTTGATATTGTCGCCCACCACAATCACGAAAGTGGGAGCAGGGTCTTGTGGCGTGGCTGCATTGTATTGTTCATGGATAAATGCTTTAATGGCAGCTGCGCTTGTTCCTGTTTCACTGGTATATGCCTCTATGATCTCAAAACCCTGTTTGGTTTTCCATGTAATAAAAGGTTGCAGGGCTTCCTGGAAATCATCATGAGAAACAATCACCATTTTAACGGGGTATTTGGTAAGGTCAGGGTAATCGTCAAATACACTGCGCTGCTCAATGGGGTTGATTACGTGCTGGTATGCAACATCGAAATAAGGAGAAAAAGTGGAAGCCTTTATGAATTGGGTAAGCTCCCTGTTGGCTCCGATATACTGTATTTCCAGTTCAATGCTGTTGTACACTTTGATGACGCCTTCTGCCGGGTTGTAATGGACCGGTGCAATGGTCAGACGGCCCAGGCGCTGTCCGCGCATTACACCCAAAACTTCAACAGATGCAAGTTCCGGAGCAATAAATGCAGTCTTGGTGTAATATTCGGCTTGCATCTTAAAGGGAAACGCATCGGCATCCTGGTCTTTGCGCAAAGAAGGCTGCACGGGCATCAGGGGATGCGTTACCCCAAAATCAGACAAACGATAATCCGTTACGGTGTATGAAATGATTTTCACATCAACTTCCGCACCAAAAGGGATTTCAATTAATTTGTTCCGGGCAGGCAGCTTCGGCGTGCCTGGTTCGCCGACACTATATCCCCTGGGCAGCATCAATTCCGTAAAAGTGCCCTTTTTGGTTTCTACCTGAATGTAATCAAGCCCATCAAAGGCAAAATGATATCGGGTGGATTCATAATTGCTTACAGAAACCTCTGAGCGGTTCTGAACGTTTTCAAAATGAATTTCAGGTATTTGGGCAAAGGAAAGACTAACCCAAAAAACCAGAAAAAGTGAAGGTAAATATGAGAAAAATAGCTTATTCATTGAATAGACAAAATAAATTATCGATATATTTTAAGTTGTAAAATATTGTAAAATTAAAAAAAAAGTATTGTGATGCACAATTAAATATTTCAGAATGGCCAAACCATAATGATCAGCGGAATCCCAATGACAACAATAATGACCTCAAGAGGGAGGCCCATGCGCCAGTAATCGGTGAATTTATATCCACCAGGACCCATAACAAGGGTATTGGACTGGTGTCCGATGGGGGTTAAAAAAGCGCATGAGCCCCCAACGGCCACAGCCATCAGAAACGGGTCTACAGAAAGTCCGAGTCCATGTGCCACACCAATGGCAATGGGTGCCATCAGCACAACAGTTGCTGCATTATTGATGATATCTGAAAGAAACATGGTTACAACCAGTATGATGGTCAAAATGGCCCATGGCGGAAGCATTCCGCCTGCTTTTAATATCTGCGATGCAATCAATGAAGCACCGCCTGTGGCTTCCAGGGCAGCACCCACGGGAATCATGGCAGCAAGCAATACAATAACCGGCCAGTCGATGCTTGTATAAACATTTTTTATAGGGAGGACGCCCGCAATGACCAAGGCAAGGGCAGCCATGGAAAAAGCCACCTGAACAGGCAATACGCCGGATACCACAAGAACAATTGCAATAGCAAAAATTCCCAGGGCAAGAGGTATTTTACGTTGATATCCAATCCGCAGCCCTCTTTGCGCCAGAGGCAAGCACCCTATAGCGGTGATCGCCTCGCTTAGCATATGTTCTCTTCCCTGAAAAAGAAGAACATCGCCCGGTCGAAATATTACGTGATCAAGACGGCGATGAATTTTTTGCTCCTTCCGGGCAACGGCCAGCAGGTTGATGCCAAAACGGCTGCGCATGCGCAATGCCGCTGCGGATTGTCCCAAAATAGGGGAATCAGCCATCACAATGGCCTCCGTGATCTTGATATTTTTTGATCCTTCAGCATCTTTCCGGAATTTTTTACCACCCACCAGTTTTGTTTTCGTTTCTGCCAGAAAAGTCTGAAGGGAATCAGTGTCCGTTTCCAGAATAACAATGTCATCTGTTTTGAATTCCTCCTCAGGACCCGGGGCATGAATACGTTTGCCCTTGCGGATAAGCCCAAGAATCTGGACTTCTGCTTCTGTCAGATCTTTGATTTCACCAACCGTCCTGCCCTTGATTTTGGAGCTACGGGCAATTACTACTTCGGTAATGTATTCTTCAATGTCGAATAGTTCTGTTTCAGATTTACTGGCAGCCCGCTTGGGCAGCAAACGCCATCCCAGAAAAGTAATAAACAAAACACCCGCCAGTGCCAGCCCGATGCCCACAGGAGAAAAATCAAACATCCCGAAAGGTTCTCCCAGTTCATCTCCTCTTAAAGTGGCAATGATGATGTTTGGCGGAGTGCCAATAAGGGTGGTCATGCCACCGAGCAAGGATGCAAATGCTATGGGCATCAGAATATAAGACGGGGGATATCCGCTTTTCCGTGCCAGGGCAATGGCCACAGGCATTATGATGGCCAGGGCACCTACATTGTTCATAAAAGCCGAAGTAACGGCAACCAACACCGAAAGGGTAAGCAGTTGTATAAAGAAACCCTTGCCAAGCTTCATGGCCCACTTTCCCAATAAATCAATCAAACCGGAGAACTCCAGGCCTTTGCCGATAACCAGAACAGCTGCAACCGTAATCACAGCCGGATGGCCAAAACCGGTGAATGCTTCCCTGGGTGATATAATGTCTGCCAGCACCAAAATGAACAATGCCATCAGGGCTACCGCATCGTGCCGGAGCCGGCCCCATGCAAACAGCAGAAGCACCAATACCAGGGTGCCAAATACCATAGCTTGTTCCATTGGCCAAAAATAAGTAATTTGGAAGACATATTACTGCAGACATACCATGTATATTCCCGTTTCGACCTATCGTATTCAGTTTAATAAAGAATTTAACCTTTCAGATGCAAAGCAGCAGGCCGGATACTTTAAACTACTCGGGGTCGGGGCCCTGTATGCAGGTCCGGTCTGGAAGACTGTGCCAGGCAGCATGCACGGCTATGATGTGACAGACCCACATGGGATCAATCCCTTGATTGGTCGCGAAGAAACACTGGAAGAACTTTGCATACAGCTCAGAAAGGCCAAAATCGGATGGATCCAGGATATTGTCCCCAATCATATGGCATTCAGCTATTATAATCCATGGATCCATGACATCATGCTGAAGGGTCCTGTGTCGGAATACGCTTCATTTTTTGATATTGACTGGACTCATCCTGCATTTGGGGGCAAACTGATGATCCCTTTGCTCGATGATGACCCGGAAACATTGGTGAAAAGTGGCCGGCTTACATTGGATTGGCATAAAGGGAAATATTATTTTTCCTGTTCCGGCCAGCTTTATCCTTTGAATGAGCCTTCGGTTCAATGGCTCATTTCAGAGTGTGATATGCCGCCTGATGAAATCGTAAATACAGCAAGCCGGGATACGGCCAAGCTTCTGTATCTATTGGACAAACAGTATTATAAGCTTTGCTACTGGAGGGAATCACAAACCAGGATCAATTTCAGGCGTTTTTTTACGGTCAATGATTTGATTTGCCTGCACATGGAAGACAGAAAAGTATTCGATATATACCACACTTTTATTGACCGGTTGCTTGAAAAAAGTATTGTCGACGGATTGCGCATTGACCATGTGGACGGTTTGTTTGATCCAGTGCAGTATTTGAAGCGCCTGAGGAAGCTGGCCGGGGATAAAACGTATATACTTGTGGAAAAGATACTGGGGCAGGGTGAGGAATTGCCCAACTGGCCGGTCCAGGGGACAACGGGTTACGACTTTATTGGTTTGCTGAACAGTCTATTTGTTGTGGCAGAAAATATGCCGCTGCTGCGTACATTTTATCATTGGTTTAGCGGGCAAGATTCCGGGGTGGAAGAGATCATTTACGATTCAAAAAAATCTATACTGGAGGAGAAAATGCAGGGCGAATGGGATAATCTGTGCCGATTGTTCTGGGAAAGTAATATTGTATCATCAAAAACACTTGATTCGCTTGAATGGGACATGATAAAAATTGCCGTAGGCGAATTCATTATGGCCGCCCAGGTGTATCGTTTGTATGCGCCAAACATACCTTTAAAGGATACTGATCGGCGGCTGGCTGGCGAAATGATCACAACAGCCATGGTACGAAATGCCGATGCAGCCCCTGCCTTGCAAATGCTAGGCAAATTGTTTTGTGATACCGGAACGCATAAAACAGAGAAAAAAGGCAAGATTGCCCGTTTTTTTATGCGCTGCATGCAACTTGCCACTGTACTTATGGCCAAAGGAGTTGAAGACACGGCCATGTACCGTTACAATTGCTTTATTGCGCACAATGATGTTGGGGGCCATCTTTGCACGAAAGGCATTGCAGTAAAGGATTTTCATTTGGCCATGACTGTACGCGCTGAAAAATGGCCCCATACAATAAATACGACCTCTACCCATGACACCAAACGGGGAGAGGATGTAAGGACAAGGCTTTATGTGCTGAGCGAAATACCTGAAGAATGGGAAACATTGGCGAGGCAATGGATGCAGATGAACCGCATATATAAATCTAAGGCAGGCAAAACAGAAGCACCCACTCCCAATGAAGAATACTTTATTTACCAGACTTTGATCGGGGTTTTTCCTTTTGAAAATAAACCGGACGATGTGTTTTTGCAACGGATGGATGATTATTTGACCAAAGCACTTTGCGAAGCAAATGTCCATTGTTCATGGGACAGACCAAATGAAGATTATTTAAGGTCAGTGACCGGATTTGTCAGAAAAATCCTGGATCCCGGGCATACATTCCTGAGCAGCTTTTTGCCTTTTCAACGTAAAATCGCCATCTGTGGAGTGTATAACGCCATCTCTCAACTGGTACTGAAAACAACCTGCCCCGGAGTGCCTGACATATATCAGGGAACAGAATTGTGGGACCTGACACTGGTAGATCCAGACAACAGACAGCCTGTAGATTATCATAAAAGGCATTCCGCACTGAAGGCTTTGAATATACGTTTTGCAAAAAACCCGGGCAAAATGATGCCTTATCTTATGCGGGAATATCATAATGGCTATATCAAATTGTGGCTTACCCATCGCCTGCTGAAACACAGGAAAGCTTTTCCGGATCTGTTTGCTAAAGGCAATTATCTGCCCCTTGCTGTCAGGGGAAAGTATAGAAAACATATATTGGCCTTTGCCAGGCACGATCATCACACCTGGCATCTGACAATAATACCCCTGCATACTGCTTTATTATCAGGAAAAGGTTCTTTCAGGATGCCCCACCTTGTTGAATGGGGAGATACACGAATAGAATTGCCAGGGAATGCACCGCTTTATTGGACAGACATTCTTACCGGAAAAACTTTTAAAACCAGGAATGGCTTGCCGGCAGCAGGTGTTTTTGAAGGATCCTGCGCTGGCCTGTTGATTTCCTGAAAGAACCGGTCAAATGAACGGCCTGCAAGATCTGTCATTGTATTGATCTTATTCTTTCGTATTTTTGTGAAAGAACCAATTTTGCTATATTATGTCAGTATTAATGGAATTTGCAATCTTTCCCACCGACAAAGGGGAAAGTGTAAGCCCATATGTAAGCAGGGTGATAAAAATGATTGATGACAGTGGTTATAACTACCGCCTGACACCAATGGGCACAGTGGTGGAAACCAACACTATGAAAGATATTTTAGCCTTGGTGGACAGGGCCTATAAATTGCTGGAACCCGATTGCAAGCGTGTTTATTCAACCATCAAGCTGGATATTCGCCAGGGTGTAAGCAATTGTTTGGAAGGCAAAGTGCAGGCAGTGGAAAAGCACATCGGTAAGGTTAGGAAGTAGTTGTAAGCAGGTGGTTATGGAATTAAGAGTTAAAGTGGTGGCTTTCAGGGGTGCGCCTGAATCATTGAACGAACAGGTCGTTGGAAAGCTCGAAAATGATTTTCCCCGGATTGTATTTCGTTTTGTCGAGGATAATCCGGATGTGATTTGTTTTGCCAGCGGAGGGTCAGAGCGGGAGGCCTTGCTGAGCATTAAACCCGGGCGTTTTTACCTTTTTCTGGCCAGTGAGCAGGACAATGCCTATGCTGCCGCCACCGAAGTGAAGGCCTGGGCCGATAACCATAAGATGTCTTCCGTTATTGTATCGATGCAAAGGGCCAGGGAAAAGAACATCCTGGAAGATCTTGCCAGGGTGGCGGGAGCCCGGAAGCAGTTAAAAGGACAAAAAGCGGCCCTGGTTGGGGAAGTGTCGCACTGGCTGGTGGCATCTGCCTTTCCCCTGTCGCTGGCCCGCGAACGTTTCGGAATAGATATCATCCACCTGTCTTGGGATCAGTTGCCGGATTATCTTTCTTTTAAACCTGATGCTGAATTACTTAAGGCATTTCAGGGATATAACCCGGAAAATTTAGAAAACGAAGCCAGAATACATGCTTTTCTCAAAAATATCATTGAAGAATATGAACTGAACGGAATTACCCTGGAGTGTTTTAATATGGTCAAAGAACGGGATGTTACCGCCTGCCTCTCCCTGGCCTTGATAAACAGCCTGGGTATAGTGGCTGCATGTGAAGGCGACCTGGTAAGCCTCACCGGCATGATGTTGCTTAAAGCCATTACCGGGACCATCCCCTGGATGGCGAATCTGGCTTCTGTTCAAAACGATACCTTATTGTTTGCCCACTGTACGGCTCCATTAAATCAGCTTACTGGTGTATCCGTTCCGACACATTTCGAAACCGGAAAATCGGCTGCTTTGCAAGGATATGTCAACATGGATGAGGTTACCGTATTCAGATTGAATACGTCATTAAACAAGGCCTTCATTGCAGATGGGCGTATCATTTCAAAACCGGTCCATAATTATGCCTGTCGCACACAGGCAGAAATTGCTTTGTCGTCCTAAGCACATCAATTTCTTCGTGATTGCCCGCTGGGAAACCATCATTTGATCGTGCCGGGAAAACATAAAGATTCTTTATCTTTACAGTTTCAATATCTGGGGATTTCATGCCATCAGCAAAAATTAACCTTGTATTAACCTAATAACATCATTGCCCATGGGAAAAGCCATCGTTAAATGTACCATCGCCACATACGGAATTGACAAATACGTGGTAGAAGTCCCGTGTAATAAGGGCGATGTGGATGAAGTAATCATTTCCAAAGCCTGGAAAAAATTGAAAGATGATGAAGGTGGTTCACTGCCTTATGGGGGTCGCACTGCTGAGATCATCAAAAGAACAGACTAATATCCTGACTACCTTACCAGATCATTTTTTCAGTCGATTGCCAATTTGATAAGGATCTCCCACTTTCTCCCCAACACGGCGGTATTCCCTGACACCGCCAATATATATCAGGGGATCAAATGCATTGATGTCAATAGAGCCAATATCTCCGGTATCCTTGAGTTTATCAGTGTCCACATGAGTCTCCACGATTTCACCAACAAAGTGGTTGGTGCGACCAATGATGCGCCAGTCTGTTAACCGGCATTCCAAATTAAGTGGACATTCTTTAATGATGGGTGATCGAACAATTTTTGAGGGCATTTTCGTAAGTCCTGTTTCAGAAAATTTGTCAATGTCCCTGCCCGAACGAATGCCGCAAAAATCGGCCTCTATCATAATACCAACTGTTGCAATATTTACAGTAAAATCTTTATTGGATTTGATGGCTTCTCCCGAATATCCCCTGGTGCCCACGGAAATGCCTAAAGTAGGGGGTTGACTGGTAAGCAAACTGACCCAGGCAATGGTCACGATATTGGCTTTTTCCATTGTTCCGGTAACCACCAGGGAGGTAGGACAGGGGAACATGATCTTTTTCGGACCAAACGTAGTCTTCATTCTAAAACCTCCAATTACTAATTACTGATTACTAATTACTGATTACTAATTACTGATTACTAATTACTGATTACTAATTACTGATTACTAATTACT
>PXAA01000008.1 GCA_003567205.1 Bacteroidales bacterium | reverse complement strand
TCCATTTTTTCGCAATTACGCGAGGGCATCCGCTATGCCTGGAACTTCCGGGCTATACGCTACCTGATCACCCTGGTAGCACTGAGCAGCTTTTTCGGACTGCCATTCCAGGCCCTCATGCCTTTGTTTGCCGCTGAAATACTTGGCGGCGACTCCCAGATGCTGGGCATCCTGACCGGGGCTTTGGGCGCAGGGGCCCTGACCGGCGCCTTCTTTCTGGCGGCCCGTAAAAATATCCGCAGCATCCCGGTCATTACCTTCCGTACCGCCCTGATGTTTGCCCTGGGCCTGTCGGTATTCGCCCTGTCGTCGCACACGGCCTTATCTATCATTGCCCTGGTGTTTGTGGGTTTTGGCATGATCGTTCACTTTAACAGTACCAATACCCTAATCCAAAGCATTGCCGATGAAGACAAGCGGGGCCGTGTGGTGTCGCTCTACAGCCTCACTTTTATGGGGATTACCCCCCTGGGCAGCCTGCTTGCCGGCAGCATCGCCGAATACATCAGCGTACCATTTACCATCTTTTCCTTTTCGATTATCTGCCTCTGCAGCGCATTGTTATTTGGGAAACGCGTACGCACAGTATTCGTAAGCCTCCACCGGAAGAAGGAAGAAGGAAGAATTAGTAATTAGTAATTAGTAATTAGTATTAATATTTGTTATGTTTGTCGAAACTAACTACTAACTACTAACTACTTCTTCTTTTGGTAGTACTTACAGAAGCTGTGAAACAGGTGCATGTCATCTTTGCCGAGGAGCATGAGGCGTTCCATAATGCGTCGATGGATGATGTGGCCGGCCGGTATGTTTACATCAGACAGCACCTGCAGTGCTTTTTCGCGCACGATGTTCAGTTCATCAGCTGTGGCGGGCCTGGGTTTCTTGCGTGCAAGTTCCAGGGTCACCTTCGACAGGGCGGCAGCATAGACCATCACAGCCTGTGCCAGATTCAATGAAGGATAGGGACGTACCATGGGAATGGTGGTAAGCAGGTCGCACAAGTCCAGTTCGCGGTTCGACAGTCCGGATTCTTCGCCGCCAAAAGCCACCCCCACGGTATGCAATAAGTCTTTCTTTGCCAACAGGATCTCCGGCAGTGCATCCACCGGGTGGCGGTCTTCACGGATATTCCGTTTTTTGGCGGCTGTTCCGATCAGCATCGAAAGATCCGCTTTTGCTTCCTGAAGCGATTCAAATATTCCCGCCTGCTCAAGGATATCCAGGGAACCATGGGCAGTGGCACGCGCACGTTCGCCCAAGGGGTCACACAGGGGGCTTATCAAACGCAGCTCGCTGATTCCCATTGTTTTAATGGCTCGGGCCGCGGCGCCTATATTCTCTTCCCTTGCAGGGGCCGAAAGAATGAAAACAAGCTTCACTTTTTCTTACGAAAATAGTGAAAACAGCAATACGGACATCAATTAAAGACCATAACCTCTGCTTCGTTTTCAATATCCAGTTCTTTCATCTTTTCGAGAAAATGCCTGTTGATATTCAACGGTCTGATGTCTTTTGCATTCTTTGATACCTTACAAAACACGCGCGTACGTTCAAGCCGTGACCTGCCCCCTTTTTTCCGTATCAAAAAATACCTGTCAAATAATTCCACAATGTATTTGCATCCGCGGGTTCCCCGTATGATGCCCGGTACGTTTTCATAGACCAACACATATTCCCATTTCCCGTCGGGCTGCAGATGCCTGTGGTGCAAATCCACAAGCACCACCTGACCCTTCCGGTAAATCTTTTTGTAATACTGGCATTTGTGAACCATCTTGAAAAGCCCTCTTTTTTTGGCCATCTTGCTAAAAATAAAGCCTTTGTAAAAACATCTTTTAAAATGGCCGTAAGGACACTTTTTGCACAACGAATCATTCAAAAACACCCTCATGTCTTTATTATTACATCATTCGTCTGCAAATATAATATTTATACACACAGAAATATGTTTTTTTATGTTTTTCATCTTGTTTTTTTGTTTATATTTTATAATTGGCTGTTTTACAGGTTTCGGCGGTTGTTCCCAATATTTTTTATAATTTTGCGGCTCTAAAAACAAAGAATCAGGGAAAAGGATCAGGGAACCAATTATGGGTTCGCTATTTTCCAGACACTATGTCAAAATACAAAGAATACAAATCGCTCGACTTGTCCCGTATCGGGAAAGAGGTTGGTGCTTTTTGGGAAGAAAACAGGGTCTTTGAACAGAGCCTGGATATCCGGAAAGGCTCCAGGCCATGGGTGTTTTATGAAGGACCACCTTCAGCCAACGGGTTACCGGGCATACACCATGTGATGGCGCGGGCCATTAAGGACATCTTTTGCCGCTATCGCACCCAGAAAGGATATTTTGTAAACCGCAAAGCGGGCTGGGATACCCACGGCCTGCCTGTGGAAATCGGTGTGGAAAAATTGCTGGGCATCACCAAAGAAGACATTGGCAAAAGCATTTCCATTGAGGAGTACAACCAAGCTTGCCGGAAAGATGTCATGAAATACAAAGACACCTGGGATGAGCTTACACGCCAAATGGGTTACTGGATCGACCTGAGCGACCCCTATATTACCTTCGACAACAAATACATCGAGACAGTGTGGCATCTTTTGGCCACATTATACGAAAAAGGTCTCCTGTACAAGGGTTATAGTGTCCAACCCTATTCACCCGCAGCCGGGACCGGGCTGAGCACCCACGAGCTGAACCAGCCGGGATGTTACCGCAATGTGAAAGATCATTCACTCACCGCCCAGTTCAAGGTGGTTCACAATGAAGTGTCAGCATTTTTATTTGATGGAGACGAGGAAGTGTTTCTGCTGGCGTGGACCACCACTCCCTGGACCCTGCCAAGCAACACCGGCCTGGCCCTGGGCAAAAACACCGACTATGTGAAGGTGAAAACCTATAATGCTTACACCCATCAGGCCATTCAGGTGGTGCTTGCAAAAGACCTCCTGCATGATTTTTTCAATCCCAAACATGCCGACATGCCCCTGGAAGAATACACACCAGGCGACAAGGCCATACCGTTCCGGGTGGTGGGAGAATATAAGGGCAAAGATTTCGAAAACATCCGCTACGAACAATTGCTGCCATACGCACAGCCCGAAGACGGTGATCCTTTCCGGGTGGTGCCTGGAGATTTTGTCACTACCGAAGAAGGGACCGGCGTGGTACATATTGCCCCAAGCTTCGGGGCCGACGACTTAAGGGTAGGACAGGAATATGCCCTGGGATCGCTCACCATGGTAGACAAGAAAGGCCGCTTTACTGAAGCCATGGGCGAATTTGCCGGTCGCTTTGTGAAGCCGGAATACATCGGCGAAAACGATCCACCTGAAGATCGGCCGGTGGATGTAGATATCATCATCAAATTAAAGTATGAAAACCGCGCCTTCAGAGCAGAAAAGTACGAACACTCTTATCCCCACTGCTGGCGCACCGATAAACCCATTCTGTATTACCCGCTCGACTCCTGGTTCATTCGTAGCACAGCCATCAAAGACCGGATGATCGCCCTGAACAAAACAATTAAGTGGAAGCCGGAAAGCACCGGTACCGGCCGGTTCGGCAACTGGCTGGAAAACCTGCAAGACTGGAACCTGAGCCGTTCCCGTTACTGGGGTGTTCCGCTGCCTATCTGGGTCACAGAAGACCGCGAAGAACAGGTGTGTATCGGTTCGCTCGCCCAGTTCAGGGAGGCCATCGACCAGTCGGTGGAAGCAGGTTTTATGAAAGAAAATCCCCTGGCGGATTTCAAGTCAGGCGACATGTCGGAGAAGAATTACAAAGTGTTTGACATGCACCGTCCTTATGTGGACCAGGTGATCCTGGTATCCCCATCGGGCAAAAAGATGTTCCGCGAAAGCGACCTCATCGATGTGTGGTTCGACAGTGGCGCCATGCCCTACGCACAGTTTCACTATCCTTTTGAAAACAAAGAATTGTTTGAAGAGAATTTCCCGGCCGATTTCATTGCCGAGGGCGTGGACCAGACCCGTGGATGGTTTTTCACCCTGCATGCCATTGCCGCCATGGTATCAGACTCTGTGGCTTTTCGCACTGTTGTTTCCAACGGCCTGGTGCTTGACAAAGCAGGAAACAAAATGTCGAAACGCCTTGGCAATGCCGTTGACCCATTTAAGACCATCGAACAATTCGGGCCCGATGCCACCCGCTGGTATATGATCAACAACGCCCAGCCATGGGACAACCTGAAGTTCGACCTGGCAGGCGTGGAGGAAGTGAAACGGAAGTTTTTCGGCACCCTGTACAACACCTATGCCTTCTTTGCCCTTTATGCGAATATCGACGGCTTCACCTGCAGCGAAGAAGAGGTACCCGTTGGACAACGGCCGGAGATCGACCGGTGGATCCTTTCCGAGCTGAACACCCTGATCAAAAAAACCGACGATTGTTACGACGATTATGAACCCACCAGGGCCAGCCGACTTATCCAGCATTTTGTGGACGAACACCTGAGCAACTGGTACGTTCGTCTTTGCCGCCGCCGTTTCTGGAAAGGAGACTACACCCGCGACAAGATATCAGCCTATCAGACATTGTATCACTGCCTGGAGTCCCTGGCCATGATCAGCGCACCCATTGCACCTTTTTTCAGCGACAGGATGTTTACCGACCTGAACAATGTCACCAAAAGGCACCCGGTGGTTTCGGTGCACCTTACAGATTACCCGCAAGCCAATGTATCCATGATAGATACCGACCTGGAGGAGCGTATGCAATTGGCGCAAAAAATTTCCTCGATGGTGCTGGCCCTGCGCAAAAAAGTAAATATCCGTGTCAGGCAGCCCCTGCAAAAGATCATGATTCCCGTGCTGGATGAACGCTTCCGCTCCCAGCTGCACGATGTGGAACAACTCATTCTGTCGGAGGTCAACGTAAAAGAACTGGAATACCTCGACGATACCGCCGGCATCCTGGTAAAAAAGATCAAACCCAACTTTAAGGCAATGGGGCCCCGCTACGGAAAAATGATGAAGCAAATTGCCGCAGCCATCGGCAGCTTCTCACAGGAAGACATTCAATATATTGAAAACGAGGGGGAAACATCATTGAAGATTGGTGGTCAAATCGTGGAGATCACCCTCGATGATGTGGAGATCATGTCAGAAGACATCCCCGGCTGGCTGGTTGCCAGCGAAGAAAATGTTACCGTGGCGCTGGATATTACCATTACCGAAACATTGCGCAACGAAGGCATCGCCCGCGAACTCGTCAACAGGATCCAGAACCTTAGGAAGGACAAGGGTTTTGAGGTAACCGACAAAATCGACCTGCAGGTTCAGAAACATGAACAAATAACCAATGCCGTATTCAATAATAATGAGTATATTTGCTCGGAAACACTGGCGACGAATTTGTGTTATGTAAACGAGATTACAGACAACGACAAAGTGGCTGTAGAGCTGGCCGATGACTTGCAGACTTTTGTGCTGATCAGAAAACAAAATAAGTAATAATTGTAAATCCCCGAGTGTATGGAAACGAAACGCGAAAAAACACGGTATTCTGATGAGGAGCTCAAGGAGTTCAAAGAGATCATCATGAAAAAACTGGAAGAAGCCCGGGACGGATTGAAGCTACTTACCGAAGCATATACAACCCAGAACGCCAACGACACCAATGACACCTCCCCCTCATTCAAGATCCTGGAGGAAGGGTCACAGGTGCTTTCCAAGGAAGAAAACGGGCAATTGGCAGCCCGCCAGGAAAAATTCATCCGCGATTTGGAAAATGCACTGATCCGTATTGAAAATAAAACCTACGGGATTTGCAGGGTTACCGGCAAACTCATTTCCAAAGAACGGCTCAGAAGCGTACCGCACGCTACCCTGAGTATTGAAGCCAAAATGAACAGAAAGCCAAACGAAACCTAATCATTGCGTCTGGTTTGAAGAAAAAGCACATCCCCTGGATAGTTATATTTAGTGTCCTATTGATTGACCAGGTCATCAAGATCCTGGTGAAAACCAATATGACACTTGGCCACAGCATTCCCCTGCTGGGCGACTGGTTCATCCTTCATTTTACCGAAAATTACGGAATGGCTTTTGGGATGCAGTTCTCAGGCGATTACGGTAAACTTGCCCTTAGTTTGTTTCGCATCCTGGCTGTTTTTTTTATAGGATTTTACCTGCGCAGGCTGTCCAACAGGGGTGCGCACACAGGACTAATCATTTGCGTATCGCTGATCATGGCGGGTGCCCTGGGCAACATCATCGACAGTGCATTTTATGGCCTGATATTCAGCGAAAGCCAATTCAACCAGGTGGCCACTTTATTTCCTGAAGAAGGAGGGTACGGGTCTTTTCTGCATGGCAAGGTGGTCGACATGCTTTATTTCCCCATCATCAAAGGAACATTTCCAGCCTGGTTTCCCATTTGGGCAGAACAGCCGTTCATCTTTTTCCGGCCGGTATTTAACCTTGCCGATGCATCCATTACCATCGGGGTGTTCGCATTATTGCTCTTTCAGGCAAGGTTTTTTCAAAAGCCTGAAAAAAAAGAACAAGACCCTGACCAGAAAGAAACACCCGATCAGGACACAGACTCCGATACGGGCGAACCAGACGACGATTTGCCCTTATCTGCTTAATTATGAACGGTTTTTTGTTTGAACAGATCATATTCGGTCCGGTAAGAAGCCGGCGGCTGGGCATTTCACTGGGCGTAAACCTGTTGCCGTCGAATATCAAACACTGCACCTTCAATTGCCTCTATTGCGAATGTGGGTGGACCAAACCCAAAAGCAAGCAATGCCTGACCTTTCCAAGCCGTGAAGATATAAAGAAAGCCCTTGAACAGAAACTGCTGGTTATGCGCAATAAAAATGCCATGCTCGACACCATTACTTTTGCCGGCAATGGGGAGCCTACCCTGCACCAGGAATTTTCCGGTATCATGGATGATGCCATTGCCTTACGCAACACCCACTATTCGAAAGCACGCGTTGCTGTTTTGAGCAATGCCAGCCTGGCCGGCGAAAAAAGCATTGCCGGAGCCCTGATGAAGGCCGACCAGAACATCCTGAAACTTGATGCCGGAACCAATGAAACCTTTCAAAAGATCAATAATCCCAGAATAAAAATCAGCTTACAAAAAGTCCTTGAAAACCTGAAACAGTTCAAAGGCCAGATGATCATTCAATCCTTGTTCGTGCGCGGCACTTACCGGGGGGTCGCCTTTGACAATACCACTGATGCCGAGCTTGACGCATGGCTGAAACACATCGACATGCTCCGTCCAAAGCTGGTGATGATCTATCCCATTGCCCGGGCCACCCCTACCGAAGATGTGGAAAAGGTTCCCATGGAAGACCTGCAAAAGATTGCCGCGAAAGTCGAAGCCCTCGGGATTGCCACAGAGGTGTACCCCTGATCCGACGGCATTCACCGTGACCTGTATGAACACGGCCGGATGCCCATGAACCGCTCCGGCAGGACAGCACAGGAAGGGGTGCCTGTCTACACGGTGGCTTCTATATTCCAGACAAAAGCCCGGACGCCAATTTCTTTGTTGATCTCATCCAGCTTTTTAACACAGTCCAAAAGCTCATCCACTTTTTCATCGGGTATAACGACCATGGCCGCCGAGTTCAGTTCAGGCCAGGTGTGGGTCCCTTTTCTGGGGTCCCCGGTTTCTGTGCCACGCCCGTAAACATTGTTCCACCAGGTATATCCTCTGATCTTAAGTCTGTCCAGGATAAATTCCACCCGTTCGGTGTTGGCCTGGTTGAATACGATCATTACTGTTTTCATCCGAAATATGTCAATTTAATTATTCACAATTCAAAAAAGTAAATTTCGCCCGCACTTTGCGCAATTTATCACGTTCTCCACGACGTGCAAATATGCCATATACCACGGGAACAAGAATAAGGGTCACCGCGGTAGAGAAAATCAAACCACCGATCAGTGTAATCCCCATGGGGCTCCAAATCTCAGAACCTTCGCCTGTGCTGAGCGCCAGGGGCAACATCGCCAGGACGGTGGTCATGGCCGTCATCAAAACAGGCCTCAGCCTTAACTTTCCTGACTGGGCGATGGCTTCGTTCAGTGGCAGGCCCCTGTCGCGTTTCAGGTTGATGTAATCGATGAGCACGATGCCGTTTTTCACCACAATGCCGATGAGCAATACGGCGCCAAGACCGGCAATGATGCTCAGGGTGGTATTGGTTATAAAGAGTGCAAGGATAACCCCCGTAAAGGAGAAGGGGATGGAAAACATGATCACAAAAGGCATAATGAAGGATTCGAACTGCGAAGCCATAACAAGGAAAACCAAAATAATGCTGATCATAAGCAACAATCCAAGATCCATAAACGAATCCATCATGTCTTCGTAAGCACCGCCCACATTTATCATGACGCCCGGCGGAATATCTGTTGTTTCAATAATTGCATTAATCTCTCCGGCAAGATCACCAAGTGCAATACCAGAGGGGATGGCCGAAACGGTAACCACCCGTTCCCGGCTCTTCCGTTCAATATTCGGGGGACTCCAATATTCCTCAACCCGGCCAATCTCCCCCAGTTTTATCCGGACACCCATCGGATTGGTGATGGCAATGGCCTCAATGTCGGTAATGGAACTCCTGAATGTTTCTTCGTATCTTACAATGATTTCGTATTCATCGCCCTCTTCCCTCAGGTAAGATGAACGCATGCCGTCAACGCGGTTGCGCAAAGCAGTTGATACCATGGCCGTATTCAGGCCGTTTTCGGCCAATTTTTGCCTGTCAAGGACCACCTGCAGTTCCGGCCGGTCGTCCTTGCGGCTTACCTGTACGTTTTCAGCTCCGGAGATGGCTTCAATCTCTCTCCTGAGCGTTTCGGCCAAGGCACTGGTGACATTGAAATCATAGCCATAGATCTCTACATCCACGGTGGTGTCACCCATGCCGCCACCTCCGGCTTCTACGGAGTACTCGGCAATATCCGGTATCCGTTCCAGTTCCCGCCTCAAATCATCTGCAATCTCCCAGACTGAACGTTCCCGGTCAGAAGCTGACGATAAACGCATCATCACATTGATCACATTGGACCCCGTACCCATGAACGCCATCATGCCGCCTTCTGCATCCGAACCCGATGCTATAGACAGGATTTCAACCTCAGGATACCGTTCATTGATAATATCTTCAATTTGCCTGGACACCTTGATGGTTTCCTCGACCCGCAGTCCGGTGGCAAGCTCAATGGAAGCGGTCAGGCGGGCTTCATCCGCTTCCGGAATAAACTCCGTGCTGAGCAAATTCAGCATAAACAAGGAACCAACAAAGACGGCAAGAGCGGCAAGCAATACCTTTTTCTTGTTAAACAGGGCCACCCGTATTGTTTTCTCATAAAGATTCTCCAGGCCTTTCAGGAAGGGCTCTACGATGCGTGCATGACTGAAGCGCCGTGGAGATTTTGCATTGACTTTCAAATCAAGAAGTTTTGATGCAAGCATGGGTGTCAGCGAAATAGCCGCCAGGGTGGATGTAACCACAGTAATGCTTACAATCCATCCAAGTTGTTTAAAGAGTACACCGGTCATACCCCCCACCAGTGTCAGCGGAAAAAAGACCGATACAATAACCAGGGTGGTTATGATCACCGAGAGCCACACCTCATTGGTGGCGTAGATGGCGGCCTCCCTGGGGCTGGTGCCCCGTTCCACATGCCGCGAAATATTCTCCAGCACCACAATGGCATCGTCCACCACCATCCCCAGGGCAATAGACAGCGAGGCCAGCGATATGATGTTCAGCGAACCCCCGGTTAAGAACAGGTAGATAAATGAAACGATCAACGATATGGGGATGGTGAGCATCACGATGAAAGTGGC
>PXAA01000118.1 GCA_003567205.1 Bacteroidales bacterium | reverse complement strand
TTCGGCGTCCACGCTCTGCATATTATAGGTGAGTGTCCGCTCTTCGCGTTTGATGCCGAGGGCCGTTACCACCACCTGCTCGAGCACCCTGGTGTCGGGTTGCATCGCCACGTCGATCACCATCCGATCATCCACCACCACCTCTTTGGTAACCATGCCGATGTATCTGAACTCCAGCACGGCGCCCGGGGCAACACGTATGGAATAATTGCCGTCGATGTCGGTGGTGGTCCCGATGGTCGTACCCTGCACCACAATGGTAACGCCGATCAGTGTGATGCCCTCCACAGCATCGGTTACAGTACCCCTGACCGTTCTTTCCTGGGCAATGGCCAGGTGAAACAGGAAAACCATCAGGGTCCACAATATCAGTCGTTTTTTCATAAGAAAACTGGGTTTGTTGTTGTGATTTAATGATTTGATTTTATTCTACAAATATATATTGCATAAAGCAAAACATTATATGTTTTCAGGAAATTTTTATTTCTTTTGCTCCTGATATGCCTCAATGGCTTTTCTGACCGATCCGTGCAAGAGCAACCACTCCCTGGCCTCCTCTTTTTCCAACCCCAGTTCTTCCTGCAACATACGGGTGCCCCGGTTGATCAGTTTTATATTGGTGAGCTGCATGTTTATCATTTTGTTCCCTTTTACCCTGCCCAGTTTGATCATAATGGTGGTAGTGATCATGTTGAGTATCATCTTTTGGGCCGTACCCGCCTTAAGGCGCGTGCTCCCGGTAACAAATTCGGGGCCGACAATGGCCTCGATAGGGATCTCCGCTTCCTTTGCCACACTAGACCCCGGGTTACAGGTAATGCATCCGGTAAGGATCCCGTTTTCACGTGCCCTTTTCAGACCGCCAACCACATAAGGGGTGGATCCTGATGCAGCGATGCCGATCACAGTATCCAGTGGCCCGATATCATGATCCTGCAGTTCTTTCCAGGCTTTTTCAGGATCATCTTCGGCCGCCTCTACAGCGCGTCTCAGGGCGACATCACCCCCGGCAATGAGCCCGATAACCTGGTTGTCAGGAACACCAAAGGTAGGGGGGATCTCAGAGGCATCGAGCACACCCAGACGGCCGCTTGTTCCTGCACCCAGGTAAAATACCCGGCCGCCCAGGCTCATGCGTTCTACAATTTGTTTGATCAGTTTGCCGATCCGGGGCAGCACTTTTTTAACCGCCAGGTGTACTTTGCCATCCTCAGTGTTGATGGAACGGATCAGCTCCGTGATCGACATCTTTTCCAGGTTTTTGAAGCTGGATGCCGATTCGGTGATGCTAAGTTCAAATTTTCCGTTTTTTTCTTTCGACATGACGGGAACATATTTAAGACATGGCATGATAGTTCAGCAAACCATTCATCGGGTCGCCGGCAACTTTACCCATCCGAAACCCGGCCGCGCGGGCAGACTCCTCAAGAATGTCTTTAAAAACCAGTGCGATGCTTCCCGTAAAATGAAGGGGCAGGCTGCCGGCTTTCGAATATTGTGCAATGTTGCGGGCAAGGAATGCATCGAATGCCCGGCGCACCAGTGCATTCACCTCCGGTTCATTTATATGGGTCGACAAAAAACGGGTAAACCCTGCCAGGTACCGGTTGGGAAATGCTTTGCGGTACACAGATTCCATAATGGCTTCGGGCGTGGTATTGAATGTATCTAAAAAAGCCGCTTGCAGGCGCCCGGGGAATTGGTTTTTTAGTACATCGCTTACCAGCATTTTTCCCAGAACGGCCCCGCTGCCTTCATCTCCCAATATGTATCCAAGGGGTGGCACTTGCTGTATGATCTGCCGGCCATCGTAATAACAGGAGTTTGATCCGGTACCCAGTATACAGGCAATTCCTTCTTCGCGCCCGCATAATGACCGGGCCGCTGCCATCAGGTCACTTTCCACAGTAATGGATGGAGCATTGAAAAATGCCTCCAGGGCAGCCCGTACCACATCTTTTTTTTGATTGACACAGCCGGCCCCGTAAAAACAGATGGCATCTACGCCCTTGGCTTCCAAGCTGAATTCTGTTTCAAGCATCGATACCATATCGCTGGTATCCTGGAAAAAAGGGTTCATCCCTGCCGTCTGGCAACGGGATATTTCGCCTGTTGACTGGTCCTGAAGGCACCAGCTGGTTTTGGTTGAACCACTATCGGCAATCAGATGCATAGCAGTACTTTTTACAAATTGGTTAAAATTAGTAAATATTTTAAAAAACCCCTCCCTTTTTCCTGCTTATTAAAAAAGAGTTTCTATTTTTGAAACAGCTTTGCGTGAATATACCTGTTTTTTTGTTTTGTTATGTCGGATGCTGTGTTTATAAAGGGCCGTTTTGTACCCGCAATCCTGTTAATGGCTGTTTTTTTATTGGCACCGTACTTTGTGCAGCAGGCCAGCGGACAAGAGACTGGTTTCAGGATCCGCCGGCTGGAGCGGACTGTCAACAGGCAACTGCCCGGCATTGAATCGGTCTTTGCTGCCTGGAGCCATCTGGGAAGGATGAGGGTGGACAGTTTTTGGGTGGATCCGGATCAGCGGCATATTGCGTTTTTTATGCATCCGGATGTTACACACTTGCCTCTGCGCTATCCTGCAATCCGCTCGTTTGAAACAGAGATCCTGAACAGGCTTGGCTGGCGATTTCGCAATTATTCGATTTCTTTGTGGACAAGGGAGCGTTTGCTCTATGATTTTGTACCAAACTTTTTCCGTGGCGACTATATGGAGACAGACATTTCCCGTATCAGGGAGATGCCCCTCCGTACTCCACTGGTTACCCGCCCGGGAAGGCCACCGTTTGATTATGGCTTGCAGGACAAACACATTGCCCTGTGGCACAGCCATGGCATGTACTATGATGCCGGGCTGGACCGCTGGCAATGGCAACGGGCGCGTCTGTTTGGTACGGTAGAAGATGTGTTCCCCATGGCCATGAATCTGCAATTCCTGACTCCCATGCTTGAACTGGCGGGCGCTACGGTATTTATGCCACGTGAGCGCGACATCCAGAGCCATGAAGTGGTAATGGATATAGAAGGCTCCACGGGCACATCGGAGGTCATTGTTCAGGATGGCCTGAAATCATGGCAGGTCGTGGCCCCTGGTTTTGCCAGGCGGGATACCTTGTTTGACGGCGACAACCCATTTCTCATGGGGTATTCGCTCCGGATCGAGGCCAGTGCCGACACCTCTTCCTATGTACGTTACATACCCGAAATACCTGAAGACGGGTACTACGCAGTGTATGCCAGCTGGGCAGACAGCCCGGATCCGTTGGCTGATGTGTTCTGCAGGCTGCGTTTTGCAGGCGGCGAAGAACATATATTGCTCAACCAGCAGATGGCCCACGGCACCTGGGTTTACCTGGGGACCTATTATTTCAGAAAAGGAAAAAGTCCTGAACAGGGTAGCCTGGATATATATGCGTATTCTGAACAGGATGGATATATCACGGCCGATGCAGTTCGGTTTGGCGGCGGAATGGGCTCGGTAGCCCGGCGCCCCGGCAGGGCACAACTTGCCCGTCAACGGTCTGTCGACGACCGGGGCATTGTCCATGTACCGTCAGAGGCCAGGCAGCAAGCAGCCGGTGCATTGCCACCGCCGGAGTGGAAAACCAGCGGACATCCCCGCTATGTGGAGGGTGCCCGCTACTACCTGCAGTATGCCGGCATGCCCGACACCCTGGTGTATTCGCTGAACCGGGGCATGAACGATTACAACGATGACTTCCAGTCGCGGGGTGAATGGGTCAATTACCTGATGGGTTCCCCCCTGGGGCCCCTGGGCAACAGGGAGGAGACAGGTTTGGGTATTCCCATTGACCTGTCGCTGGCCATACATACCGATGCCGGCGTTACGTCCGGAGATTCGGTTATCGGTACCCTGGCCATTTACTCAGCTCAGCGCGACGAAGGGCAATTCCCTGATGGATTGTCGCGCATGGCCAGCCGCGACCTGGCCGACCTGGTGCAACATCAATTGATATGGGACATCCGGCAGTTGTATAAACCCGGCTGGACACGAAGGGCCATCTGGGACAGGCAATATTCTGAGGCCTGGCGGCCCAATACCCCGGCCCTTTTGCTGGAGCTGTTCTCTCACCAGAATCTGGCAGACATGTCCTTTGGCCTCGACCCGCGCTTTCAGTTTGATGCAAGCCGTGCCATTTATAAAGGCATCCTTCGTTATCTTGCCCACCACGAAGGCCGTGATGCTGTGGTGGCGCCTCTGCCGCCCCGGCAACTTTCTGCAGAAGTGCTTGCCACCAACACCATCCGTGTGTCGTGGCAGGGGGGGGATGATCCGCTGGAACCTACGGCTGTACCGACACATTTTATCATCTATGTCCGCCATGAAGGAGAAGGCTTTGTGCGTCATACCATTACCGACAGCGCCCATGTGGTGCTGGAACTGCCGGAGTGGGAAAACATATATGGTTTAAGGGTGTCGGCGATCAACAGGGGAGGTGAAAGTTTCCCGTCCGAAACGCTTTCCCTGGCCTTGTTCCCGAATGACTTCCCACAGATACTGGTGGTCAATGCTTTTGACCGCATCAGCGGACCGGCATTTTTTGATACCCCCGATTTTGCCGGGATTGCCTGGTGGGAAGACGGTGGTGTTCCCTATAAGTACAAACTGACTTACACCGGATCACAATACGATTTTAGCCGCGATTCGCCCTGGCTCGACGACGACAGCCCCGGCTGGGGGGCCAGCTATGCTGACCAGGAAGCACAGGTCATCCCGGGCAATAGCTTTGATTTTCCGAGACTGTATGGTGAGTCCATCAGGCATGCCGGACATTCTTTTGTTTCGGTAAGCCGCCAGGCATTCGAACAACCCGGCTTCGATACCTCCCCCTATTCTGTGATTGTTGTTATCGGCGGGCTCCAAAAAGGCGTGCCCCATTTTCGCGACAGGCAGCAGATTGATTTCAGGCTGTTTGCCCCTGCTTTTACTAAAAAACTTTCGGACTTTACCTCCGGGGGCGGGTCGGTCTTTTTGTCGGGTGCATACATCGGGACAGATATGGTTCGCTATGATGACCAGGAGGCCATGGATTTTGCACAGTATGGCCTGGGTTACACCTGGCGAACCAACCATGCCACCAACAGGGGTGATGTGATGATCACCGACTATGCCCGCGGACTTTTTCCCGCGGAAATCCGTTTCAATACCGGCTTCCATCCGGATACTTATCGTGTGGAGGCTCCTGATGCGATCGAAGCGGCCGGAGAACATGCATTTACCATTTACCGCTATACCACAGGCCTGACCAGTGCCGGGGTGGCTTATGCCGGGGAGCACCGGGTTGTTTCCCTGGGCTTTCCTTTTGAATCCATTCCGGATGCTTTGCAGCGCAACGAGTTGATGAAATCCATCCTTGATTTTTTAATGATAAAACCTGTTGAATAATGATGAAAAACGATCTGAAAATTTCCTTGTATATGGCTGCCGGTCATCCCGGCGACATGCAAAGAAGTCTGGATGCGCTCAAAGACAATGCCTTGATTACTGAGATCTGCATTCTTGGCACGCCAGAAACAAAGGGGCTGACACTACCCCCGGGCACGCGTATTATCGAAGGCGAAGGGATGCGCGCCACATCTGGTGTGAAACAAATGGCAGACACTGCAGAAACTTCCCATGTTGCGATCTATACAAGCCCCTTGCCTTTGCAGCCGGGTGCCCATGCCTTTGAGCGCATGCTCCAGGTGGCTGCCGATACGGGGGCCGGCATGGTCTATTCTGATCATTATCAGATTAAAGAAGGCTTTTTAAGCCCCCTGGCGGTCATTGACTACCAGGAAGGCAGCCTGCGAGATGATTTCAATTTCGGGTCACTGGTAATTTACCGTACGGATGCATTAAAAAAGGCTGCAGCAGCCATGGAAGATACATTCCGCTTTGCCGGGTTGTACGACCTGAGGCTTCGGGTATCGCAAACTTACCGCCTGGTGCGTCTTCCTGAATTTCTCTACACGGAAATGGAAACCGATCACCGCACTTCGGGAGAGAAAATGTTTGACTACGTTGATCCGCGTAACCGGGACGTGCAGATTGAAATGGAGCTGGCATGTACCAGGCACCTGAAGGCTATCGGTGGGTGGCTGAAACCGGAATTTACACCGGTTCGTCTCGACCAGGGGACTTTTCCCGTGGACGCCTCTGTGATCATCCCGGTGCGTAACCGGGTAAAAACCACTGAAGGTGCCGTGCGATCGGTATTCAAACAAAAAACGGATTTTGCGTTCAACATCATTGTGGTCGATAACCAATCCACCGATGGTACCTCGGAACTATTGCAGAAGTTGGCGGCCGAAGACAGCAGGCTGATCCATCATGTGCCGGGGCGCAAGGACCTGGGCATCGGCGGTTGCTGGAACGAAGGGGTGCTGCACCCCCAATGCGGGCGCTTTGCCATTCAGCTCGACAGCGACGACCTATACATCGATGAACATACGATAGCACGCATTGTAAACGCCTTTTATGATCAGAACTGTGCCATGGTGGTGGGTAGCTACCGCATGGTGAACTTCAAACTGGAAGAAATACCACCTGGGCTGATAGACCACAGGGAATGGACCCCCGATAACGGCCGTAACAATGCCTTGCGCATCAACGGGCTGGGGGCGCCCAGGGCATTTTATACCCCGGTCTTGCGAAAGATCTTGTTCCCCAATGTGAGTTACGGCGAAGATTATGCCGCTGGGCTCGCCATTTCGCGCCATTACCAGATCGGCCGCATCTACGAACCACTGTATCTTTGCCGTCGCTGGGAAGACAATACCGATGCTTCACTCGATATCCAGAAGCTGAATACGCACAATACTTATAAAGACAGGATACGCACCATTGAGTTGCTTGCACGCATTAAGAAGAATAGAGGTTAACAAGGGTTCAGCGCTGATGCGCGGCGTAGTTTTGGGTTTGGAAATTTTACAGACAGGAAAGAAAGATGAATATGGCAAGTGGTTCTTTTGGTAATTCGGGCGGTTTGCAGGTGCAGGTGATGGATTTGCTGGAGCAGCAACTGCACGATTGGGATCTTGCCCGGAACAATTACCTGGGCCTGGAGCGTGTGATGAGGCGGCCACTGGACACCCCGGAAGGTGCGGATTTTTATGTTCAGTTTAATCCGGCACGTATCCGTTCTTCTGCTGCAAAGGTCGATGCCCGCTCCATTAGTGAGCGGCCCTGTTTTCTGTGTGAGAAGCATTTGCCCGTACAGCAGCAATGGGTCGAATTTGGGAAAGAGTACCTCATTCTGGTCAATCCCTACCCCATTTTTACAAGGCACCTGACCATCCCGGTAAGGGCACATGAAGATCAGCTTATCGCAGGAAGGATGGGCGACATGCTGCAATTGGCCAAATCCCTTGAAGATTTTGTGATCTTTTATAATGGCCCGCGCTGCGGGGCCTCTGCGCCAGACCATTTTCATTTCCAGGCCGGAAACAAAGGGTTTTTGCCCATTGAGCAGATGCCGCCCCAACCCGGCACGCTTCTTCAGCAGCATGACCGGTTTGAAATGCATGCCATGGAACATCACCACAGGCGCACCATCCTAATGCGGGGCAATGACGGGCAGGCATTGGCAGACGGCTTTGAACAAATTGTGTCGTATATGAAGCCATTGCAGCCGGACCAGCCGGAACCCATGCTGAATATACTGGCCAGGTGGGAAAGCCCGGAATGGATCGTACTCGTCTTGCCCAGGAAGGTACACCGGCCCTGGCAATTCCATGCCCGGGGCGATGACCAGGTCATGCTCAGCCCGGCTTCGGTCGACCTGGGCGGCGTGCTTGTTACCCCCAGGGAAACAGACTACCACAGGATGGACCTGGCCCTGATGGAGGACATTTTCGGGCAGGTGTGTATTGGCGATGTCGGCTGGGAAGGCATGTTAAACGAATTGTCTAATAAATAACCATAAACCCATGAAGCAGCCTTTTATTATAAAGACGGGCTGGCCTGAACACCCAGAAGAAGTTGCCCGTTTTCTGGACCGCAACTTTGATTTCGACAGGATGACAACCGCCTTGCTTGAGGAAAAGCTGTTTGCTGATCCCCAGGCCGATCCCGGCCTGTGCTTTTCTGCTTACCATGGCGAAGTGCTTGCCGGTTTTTTGTTTGCCGTCCGGCGCGATATCAGGGGTGAAGCCTTTGGCTATGTGAAGCTGATGGCTGTGGAGAAGGCCCACCGGAGAAAAGGGATCGGGACAGCACTGTACCTGGCTGCCGAAGAAAGCCTGGTTGCCAAAGGGGCCACAAAGATCCGCATCTATGATGTGCCGCTCAATTATTTTATGCCCGGCATTGATCCGCGCTATACCCCGGCACTCTGCCTGGCATGGAAGATGGGCTTTACGCAATTTGGGGAGTCTGTAAACATGGTCGCCGACCTGACATCTTATGACTGGTCAACAGAAAAAGAAGAAAAAATATTGCAATCGAAAGGCATTGAAGTGCGCCGTGCCCGCAAAGAAGACAAGGATGCGCTTTTCGGGTTGCTGGAAGAAGAATGGCTGTTGTGGCAGAACGAGGCGGGCATGGCATTAAAGAATGACCCGCCTTCGGCCCACATTGCCCTGAAAAATGGCCGGATCAAAGCCTTTTCGTTGCATAACGCCAATAATAAGGGAACAGGATGGTTCGGCCCGATGGGAACGCATGCCGATATGCGCGGCCTGGGTGTGGGCAGTATTTTGCTGAAAAGATGCCTGAAAGACATGCGGGAAGAAGGGCACCGTACCGCCATCATTCCCTGGGTGGCTCCCGTGGCTTTTTATGCACATTTTGTGGACGCAAGGATTGAGCGGGTTTTTTGGAGAAATGAGAAAGAAGTACTGCTTGGCAAGTAGTAAGTAGTAATTAGTATTTAGTAATTAGTATTTAGTAGTAAAAAAGGGAGTGTTGGGGTGAATTATGGATAAAAAAGAACAAGCAGTGGATATAAAGGTGGGTATAGTGTCTGGGGGGGCTATTGGGTTTGAATTGCATGGTCTGTTCCGGCATATTGAATCGGGTCGTTTGTTTGAGGGGAAAGGGGAAGCGCGGTTGGAGGGAGAAGAGTTTTTCCTGGTCGTTGGTGACGAGAAGACCCGGTCTGCCTGTCCGGTGGTGTTTGAACCGCTTGATGCCGAAAAACAGGTGTTTGACCTGGCCGACGTTACCATCGGAATCGACTTTCACTGGCAGCGCCGCGAAACACAACGCTTCAAGGGTAGTTTGCAAATTATCCGCGATGGCGAAAAGCTTTGGGGTGTCAATAAACTGCCTCTCGAAGAATACCTTGTCAGTGTTATCTCATCGGAAATGCGTGCTTCGGCAAGCGAAGCCTTCTTGAAGGCACATGCGGTGATCGCCCGAAGCTGGTTGCTGGCACAGATCCGAAAGCAAGAGGAGGTTTTCGGTAAAGTGGCCGATAATAAAATTGATACAGAGGGCTCGGTAGAGGAACATATCCGTTGGTACGACCGGGAAGACCACCATCATTTTGATGTGTGTGCAGATGATCATTGCCAGCGTTACCAGGGGATCAGCCGGGTAACAAGTCCTGTGGTGGCTGCCGCGGTGGCCGGTACTTCCGGCCTGGTGCTCATGCATGATGGCCACATCTGCGATGCCCGGTACTCCAAATGTTGCGGAGGCCTGTCGGAGCGTTTTGAAAATGTGTGGGAACCAAAAGTGCACCCTTACCTGGTAAAGGTGACCGATAACCACCGTCCGCCCGGGGGATTCGATACGAACCTGGATACGGAAGACAAGGCCAGGGCATGGATACTGGGTTCGCCGGAGGCTTTTTGCAATACACGCGATGCAGAGGTCCTGTCGCAGGTGCTCAATGAATATGATCAGGAAACCATTG
>PXAA01000095.1 GCA_003567205.1 Bacteroidales bacterium | reverse complement strand
CAACCACTTTGACCTGGATCTCTTCCATGCGCTTGTCTTCATTTTCCACTTCGAACAACAGCTCACTGCCGGCATAATGCAGCAAAAGGCGAATCAATTCTTTTTCCTGGGAGTCATTGTTTTCGTGTCCGCTTTGTTTGGCAGGGGTTGCATCAGGCTCCGGCAAGGGTATGTCCTGTTCCCGACTTGTTTTTTCGATCTTTTGTGCATATTGCCGCCTGCGCAATTTGTTTACCTCGGCCACCAGAAGCTGCTCTTCGATCTTCATCATTTCGCTGCATTTCTGTACATAAATGGTGCGTGCGATCGGTTCGGGAATCAGGGCAATGGATTGTGCGATTTCTTTGATCAGCTGTGCTTTCCTGATGGGATCGTTTTTTGTTTCGCCAAGCAGCAAACTGGTTTTGAACGAAATAAAATCAACAGATTGCTTTTCAATAAAAGCCTTCACTTCGGCCGGACGGTTTTTTTGTGCGTAGGAATCAGGGTCTTCGCCATCGGGAAACAAAACGATGCGCACATTCAGGCCTTCTTCCAGGATGAGGTCAATACCGCGAAAGGCGGCCTTGATCCCTGCAGGGTCACCGTCAAACAACAGGGTTACATTGGTTGTATAGCGGCGGATCAGCTTGATCTGTTCGGGTGATAAGGCCGTGCCTGATGTGGCGATCACATTCTGTATGCCTGACTGGTGTATGGCGATCACGTCCGTATATCCCTCCACCAGGTAGCAGTTGTCTTCGGAGGCCATAGGGCTTTTGGCAAAATATATGCCGTACAGGGCCTTGCTTTTGTGATAAATATCGCTTTCGGCCGAATTGATATATTTGGGCTTGTTTTTATCGCTGCCCATAATGCGGCCGCCAAAACCCAATACACGGCCCGACAAGTTGTGAATGGGAAAGATGATCCGCCCCCTGAAGGTGTCGTATAACATATGGTCTTTCGACTTGCTGAGGCTGGCCTTCATCAGGTAATCCTTTTTGTATCCTTGTTTCAGGGCTGTTTTGGAAAAGTCATCCCATTTGTTTAAACAATAACCCAGGCCAAATTTTTTGATCACTTCCAGTGAAAATCCGCGCTCTTTCAGGTAGGTGAGCCCCACCGACTTGCCCTCTTCGCTCTCATGCAACTGTTTTTCAAAGTATTTCTGAGCAAAGGCCGACAAATTGAACAGGCTTTCTTTCTCATTCAGGGCCTCCTGCTGTTCGGGGGTGGGTGTTTCCTCCTCGATCTCGATGTTATATTTCTTTGCCAGATATCGCAAGGCTTCCGGATAGGTGTAGTGTTCGTGTTCCATAAGGAAACTCACCACATTGCCACCTTTGCCGCAACCAAAGCATTTATAAATCCCCTTGGGTGCGGAAACACTGAATGAGGGGGTCTTTTCATTGTGAAAAGGGCAGAGGCCAATGAGGTTCCCCCCCCTTTTTTTCAGGGTGACGAATTCTCCCACCACCTCCTCAATGCGGGCGGCATCCATGATTTTGTCGATGGTGTCGGGGGTGATCATAGGACCTGTTTTTAGCAGTAACGAAGGTAAAGAATTTTTTTGCAAAAAGCCGTGGCGTCAAATAGTCGAAAAATGCTATAACTTTGCGATATTATTTCTGATTGTATGATTGTATGAAACCTATATTGTTTTCCCTGGTTTTTTTAATGGTAACCGGGATAAGCCTGCCTGCCGAGGCCAGACAACCCCGATTCCTGACTTTGGAGGAGGTTGTGGACATTGCCAGGAAACAATCGCCCGAGGGTATGATGGCCCGCCACCGCTACCGTGGCAGCTATTGGCAAAACCGCACTTTTCGTGCAGGGTATTTGCCGCACCTGCGTTTGGATGCCACCATCCCCAACCTCAACCGCACCATTGCACCCATCACCCTGCCCGATGGCAGCGATATTTTTATCCGCCGCAGCCTGGCCACCTCTGCCGGTACCCTGTCTTTGAATCAGACCATCGGGCTTACCGGCGGACAGCTTTTTATCCGTTCAGGGCTGGAACGCATTGACTTGATCCGGGACGAAAAAACAGAGGTGTCTTACCTGGCCACTCCCATCAATGTCGGGTACCGGCAACCCATTCTGGCATATAACCCGCATAAATGGGAAAGACGTATTGAACCCATCCGCTTTGAGGAGGCCAAACGTGACTACCTGGAAAGCATGGAGGAAATCGCCATGCGGGCCACCAGTTTGTTTTTTGACCTGTTGCTTGCCCAGATCAACAAGGAGATCAACGAGATCAACCTGGCAAGCAACGACACCCTCTATCAGATCGCCAAAGGCCGCTATGAGCTGGGTCGTATTGCCGAAAATGAATTGTTGCAGATGGAACTCAACGTGCTCAATTCGGAGGCACAACTGGAACAATCCATCATCGACTACGAGGGGGCCATCTTCCGTTTCCGGTCCTTTTTGGCTTTTGATAACATTCAGGACCTTGAACTGGTCCCCCCGGAAGAACCCCATGACCTTAACATCGATGTGGCGGTTGCACTGTCCCAGGCCAGGGAAAACAGGGCCAACATCCTTACACAGCAAAGACAGGTTCTGGAAGCCGAAAGCCAGGTGGACCAGGCCAGGGCCGAGAACCGTTTTAATGCCAATATTTTTGCTGTATTTGGCCTTACACAGAGTGCCGAAGAGTTTGGTGACGCGTACCGCCATCCACTGGATCAGCAGCAGCTTTCCATTGGGGTGCAGATCCCTATTCTCGACTGGGGGGTATCGCGCGGACGGGTTCGTATGGCCGAATCGAACCGGGAACTGGTCAATACAATGGTAAACCAGGCCATGGTGGACTTTGAACAGGAAATCTTTCTTCGTGTGATGGAATTCAATATGCTCGACAGCCAGCTGAAAATCGCCCAAAAGGCCGATGTCATCGCTGAAAAACGCTATGAGGTAACACGGCAGCGTTTTCTTATCGGACGCATCGACATCATTGAGCTGAATATTGCCCTGGAGGAAAAAGACCGGGCAAAGCAACGCTATTTGGCGGCCCTGAGAAACTACTGGCGGGGCTTTTACCAGATGCGACGCCTTACATTATATGATTTTGTAAATAACAGACCGATTTCGGTAGATTTTGATGCACTTTAAGCATATTCCGGATTCCTTCGGGGGCCCGGATGGCAACATGCCTCATGACAGAAGCAGACCATATAAAGGTTTTGGTGATCCGGTTCAGTTCAATTGGTGATATTGTGCTGTGCACGCCAGTTTTGAGATGTTTGAAAAAGATTCCGGGTAAAGAAGTGGAGGTGCACTTTGTGACCAAGGAGGCTTACAGGAATTTACTGGAGAACAACCCCCATGTTGACCATCTGCATCTGCTTGATGGCCGCTTAAAGGATCTGATCAGTGAATTGCGTGCGGCCGGCTTTGATTACATCATAGATCTGCATCATAATATCCGGAGCGCTATGGTTAAGCTTTCGCTCCGCAAGCCTTCAGGAAGCTTTCTCAAGCTAAATATCGAAAAATGGCTCCTGACCCGCTTTAAGATCAACCGTTTGCCATCGAAACATATTGTGGGTCGTTATTTTGAGGCAGCAGCCCTGGCAGGTGTATCGGACGACGGCATGGGACTTGAGTTTTTCCTGCCCGATGATGCGGAGGTATCACCATCTGAACTGCCCCCATCTTTCAGCGAAGGGTATGTTGCTTTTGTGATCGGCGGAAAACATGCCACAAAGCGTTTGCCTAACGAAAAGATCATCTCCATATGTAATAAGTTGCCCGGACACATTTTGCTACTCGGGGGGGCAGAGGATGCGGAAAATGGCCGGATGATTGCGGAAGCCTGTGGCGAAAATGTGGTGAATGACTGCGGCCGCTTTTCCCTGCACCAGTCTGCGTATCTGGTAAAACAGTCAAAGCTTGTTATCAGTCACGACACAGGACTGATGCATATCGCGGCCGCTTTCAACAAATACCTGATTTCTGTGTGGGGCAACACGGTGCCTGCCTTTGGCATGGTTCCTTACATGCCCAAATATCCGGAAAGATCAATCATTGTTGAGGTGGAGGGTTTGGCTTGCAGGCCCTGTACCAAGATCGGTTACGCAAAATGTCCCAAAAACCATTTTGACTGTATGATGAAGATCAATGAGGACAAAATCGTGGACAGCGCCAAACGTATTCTCGCGGCCCCTTAATATATCCCTGTGAGGTAAGGATTAGCCGTTCTTTCTTCCGCAATGGTGGTTGACTGGCCATGGCCGGGATATACGGTGGTTTTACCAGGCAGGACCATCAATTTTTGCAGAATGGACTTAATGAGCAGGTCATGGTTGCCTGTAGGCAGGTCTGTACGGCCAATGCTGCCCTGAAACAAAACGTCCCCAACAACAACAAAGTTGCCGGGTTCATTGTAATAGCAAAGGCTGCCGGCAGCGTGGCCCGGCGTATGCAAGACTTTCAGTTCCTGATTCCCAAACATAAGGATGTCGCCATCATCAATAAAAACCTCAGGCAATACCGGTTTATCCATATCAAAACCAAAGGCTTTGCCATATTCTTTGCTGTTTTCCAGGAAAGGCAAACTGTCTTTATGGGTAATCGGCTTCAGTTTGTAGGTTTTTGATATAAAACGGCTGCCCAGCATATGGTCGATGTGGCAATGGGTGAACAACTGGAGCACTGGTTTGAGTTTATTCTCTTCGATAAAATCAGCGAGCTGTTTTTTTTCGTGTTTCTCGTAGCAAGAAGCATCGATGATGGCACATTCGCCGGAATCGTCATAAAGTATATATGTATTTACCTGGAAAGGATTAAAGGTGAATTGTCTGATATGCATCTTTGTTTTATCGTTAAATATGTATGAAAGGATGTATTGCTTGTTTCAAAGATAATAAAAAAACGTAAATTAGCAGGGGTTTCAAAACACGGATTTATGGATTTAGTTGATCAAATAAGGGATTTGGCGAAAGAATATTATGAAGAGGTGGTTTTTTACAGGCGTCACTTCCATACGGCACCCGAGCTGTCGAAACAGGAGCACCGGACAGCGGCTTTTATCGCTTCCCGCTTGGAGGAGATGGGCATCTCTTATGAAGAAGACGTGGCCGAAACAGGCGTGGTGGCGCGTATTGAAGGAAAAAACCCTTCTTCAGCTACGATTGCCTTGCGGGCTGATATGGATGCCCTGCCGATTCTGGAGCGAAACAAGGTGGATTATAAATCGGCAACACCGGGGGTGATGCATGCCTGCGGACATGATGTGCACATGGCCAGCTTGTTGGGAACAGCTAAAATCTTGCAACAATTGCGCAATCAGTGGGAGGGGACGGTGCAACTTATTTTCCAGCCTTCAGAAGAGAAATGTCCGGGCGGGGCCAGCCTGATGTTGCAGGAAGGTGTTCTGGAGAACCCCCGGCCCGATGCCATGTTCGGACAACATGTGTACCCTGGTTTGCCAGCCGGCAAGGTTGGTGTACGCAGCGGACGCTATATGGCTTCTGCCGATGAAATATACATCACGGTGAAGGGGCGGGGTGGGCATGCCGCCATGCCGCAACAGAATGTTGATCCTGTGGTTATTGCCTCCCATATTGTGCTTGCCCTGCAACAGATCGTGAGCCGCAATGCCACACCCTATATCCCGACGGTATTGTCGTTTGGACGGATCATTGGCGAAGGGCAGACCAATGTGATCCCTGATGAGGTGAAGCTGGAAGGGAGTTTTCGCAACTTTGATGAGGAGTGGCGGGAGAAAGCCCACCAGCGCATCAGGGAAACCGCTGTGTTCATTGCGCAGGGAATGGGTGGTGATTGTGATGTGGTTATTGAAGTCGGCTATCCCTTCCTGGTGAATGACGAAAAACTTACGGAAAACTTTCGTGAATATGCATCTGAGTACCTCGGACCGGAAAATGTCGAAGAACTCGAGCTGACCATGACTGCTGAGGACTTTGCCTTTTATTCACAAAAAGTGAATGCCTGTTTTTATCGCCTGGGGGTGCGTAATGTGGAGAAAGGGATCACCTCCAACCTGCATACCGCCACCTTTGATGTGGATGAGAAGGCATTGGAGGTGGGGATGGGCCTGATGGCGTGGGTGGCTGTGCGCACGTTGCAAGGGAAGAAGTAGGAAGAGGTGGGAAGAGGTAATTAGTAATTAGTAATTAGTAATTAGTAATTAGTAGATGTGTTTCCATAATTAGTATCAAAAAAATACAGGTTTATACTACTAATTACTAACTACTAACTACTAACTACTACTAAAAATTGTTACTGCCGATGGTTAAAAACTCAATGTACCGCTCTACATTCGTATCATACCCATACGCCGGGGCCAGCATGTTTTCTTCGTGATCGAGGATCACATAATATGGCTGGGTGTTTGCGCCGTAGCGTTCCGCCTGGAAAACACTCCACTTTTGTCCGACAGTGCTTACCCGGCGCTCGCGGCCCAGGGCAGAGGATACAAATTGTTCTTCTTCGGACAGGCGGGTCCGGTCGTCGACAAAGAGGGATATTTTCACAAAATCATTACGCAGTTTTTCCAGCACCCGCGGGTCGGACCATACATTGGCCTCCATTTTTCGGCAGTTGGCACAACCCAATCCGGTGAAATCAAGGAATACAGGCTTACCTGCCTGGCGTGCCGCTGTCATGCCTTCGTCATAGTCAGTGAAGGCCAGCAGACCATGGGGTCCTTCCTGGACGCTTTCCCCGATATACAAGGTTTCGTTGCCGGGTGCCGTTGCCTGGACGGTGATGCGGCTCAGGTCGAAATCCTGCGTGACCGGCGATGGCAGAAATGAACTGATGGCCCGAAGAGGCGCGCCCCAAAGTCCGGGGATCAGGTAAAACACAAAGGCAAAGGTGACGATGGCCAGGATCAGCCGGGGAACCGACAGGTATTTCAGTTCCGAGTCATGAGCAAATTTGATTTTTCCGATGAGGTATAATCCCATGAGAAAAAATATGGCGATCCATATTACCAGAAAAACTTCCCTGTCGAGGATGCCCCACTGGCCGACGGCATCGGCAATGGAGAGAAATTTCAGGGAGAAGGCCAGCACAATGAAACCCAGGATCACTTTAACCGCATTCATCCAGCCACCGGATTTCGGCAATGATTTAAGTGCGGTGGGAAACAGGGCGAACAGGCTAAAGGGGATGGCCAGGGCAAGACTGAAGCCCAGCATGCCGATGGCCGGTGCAAAAACGCTACCCCCGATGGCTGCTTCTACCAGCAGCGTTCCCACGATGGGGCCGGTGCATGAAAAAGATACAAGTACAAAAGTGAGCCCCATGAGGAACACCCCGATCAACCCACCCGTTTTGTCGGCTTTTCTGTCGAGGGCATTTGACCAGCTGGCTGGCATGGTCAGTTCAAAAGCGCCAAAGAAAGAGGCGGCGAAAAAAACCAGCAGGGCAAAAAAGAAGATATTGAATCCCGGACTGGTGGCCAGGGCATTGAGCGTGGCGGGGCCAAAAATAATGGAAATGGCCAGTCCGAGTACAACGTAACTGAATATGATGGTGAGCCCATAAAACATGGCATCGCGGAATGCCCTTGCACGGTTGTCGGCATTTCGCAGGAAAAAGCTTACTGTAAGCGGGATCATGGGAAACACACAAGGGGTTAGCATGGCCAGGAGCCCTCCCAAAACCCCCATGATGAATGTCCAGCCCAGTCCGCTATCGCCTGGTTCTTCAGGAATATAAATGGCGGGGGCTTCTGCTTCATCTACAGGATCCGGATCCGTCAACTGATCTGCTTGCTCGTCCGCGATCTCTTCCTTTGGCCATTCTCCGGGCTTTGTTTCCACAGCAACATCCGCTGCATCACCGGTGCCTTCGAGAGAAAAGGAAAACCCCATAAAATCTGGCGGGAGGCAGCGCTGATCGTCGCACGACATGTATTCCAGCTCGCCGGTGACCTGCACCGGTGCCCCCGACAACACCCTGACACGCTGTGTGAACCGAACCGAACCACCATACATGGGAATGTCCATTTCAAAATTCGGATCATATTTTACTTCAGCAGCCGGCGTGGTTAATTCACCGATCAGTGCATATTCGGGGCTTTCGTCAAAGCGGATGGTGGTGGGGATGGGCCCGCCCGGGGCAAGGTCCGTACCATAAATATACCAGCCGGGGTCCATGCTTGCTGTCAGGTGCAAGTCGTAAGTGTTGTCTGCGATTTTTTCTTTGGAAAAATGCCAGTCGACGGGATCCAGGATTTGAGCCGAAGTAAAAGAAAAGGTGAACAGCAGGACCACCAGTGCGTGTATCTTTTTCATATGATGTTGTTTTATTAAGCCAACGTGTTGTATTATGTTTGGTTTGATGCTTCCTTGTTAAAACAAGTTAAAAGATGCAGATATATCCATACGGACTCTGTAATAGTTTTTGGTTTTTTTGCTGATTTTAAAGCGTTCATCGGCCCGGATACCTGCCACCCAGACAATTTCGCCGCCTGAGCTGAGTACCATCACCTCTTTTTTTCTGTGCCGGGGAATTTTTTCTCCTGTCAGCATGTCGCTGACTTTTTTCTGTCCTTTCATTCCCAGTGGTACCGTTTTGTCGCCGGCTTTCCACGGACGCAGCAATAGTGGAAAAGATAATAAATCAAGGTCGGCCATCAGGTCATGCGGTCCTGATGGCAGGGCAGGGGCATCTTCCATTTTTCCTGTGTCGAAATAAAAAACCTTTCCACCGGTACTGATTAGGGAGGTGCCGGGCATTATTTCCCATATGCCCGGGGCTTTGCTGCCCTTGTTGGGATATACAATGAGCACATTGCGGTCTTTGAGCGCCGTATGTGTGTCTGACTGAAAGCTTTTACCGGCCTGCCGGTCCAGGCTGGCGAGGATGTCCTGGCTAACGGCGGCTGAAAAACCATAGTCCTTCAGGAACTCATATAAAAAAATCCCTGGCCAGGGAAGCTGCTGCAGTGGTTTGATCAGGATGTGCAATTCATCACCCGCCTGACGTGTGCATCTTTTTTTTTGGGTGTCTGCCATCATTTGGAAGATGGCCTGCGTACCCTCCATACGTTCAAAAAATTGTTGCATGCTGTTGTGTAGCGCAGGATTTATTTGTTTGAATACCGGCAGCACCTGGTGGCGCAATTTGTTGCGGATGTATTTTGTTTCCTCGTTGGATTGGTCTTCGCGATAAGTCAGGCCTTTTTCACTGGCAAAAGTCATGATGTCGTTGCGGGTGGCGAATAACAATGGCCTGATCACATGATTGGTTTTTTTTGGAATGCCTTTTAAACCTGAGATTCCGGTTCCGCGGATGATGTTGATCAGCATGGTTTCGATGGCGTCATCCAGGTGGTGTGCCGTGGCAATGGCTTCATATCCGTGGGCAGCCCTGATTTCTTCCAGCCAATCATATCGCAATGTCCGGGCAGCCATTTGCACGGACAGATTGTATTGCCGGGCAAATGATTTTGTGTCAAATTCTTTGCCAAATGAAGCTGCTTTCATATTGTGTGCCAACTCCAGTACCCATTCCTGGTCCCTGTCTGAGGCTTCGCCTCTGAGCTGAAAGTTGCAATGGGCAATGGCAAAAGGATAAGGGGATTGTTTAAACAACTCTGCCATGACCATTGAGTCGACTCCCCCGCTAACAGCCAACAAAACCGACTGGCCGTCTTTTAACAGCTGGTGCCTGTTGATGTATTCAATAAAGCGGCGGTACATGAGCATGTTGTTTGTATTGTGCTTTGTTGGCTGCTGATGTTGATGTTCGGGTACGATTGCCGTGTGTTCGGTTTTAGAAATACAAGCGTATACCTGGTTCAAATATAGCGAAAAGATCCTGTTCCTTCAATAGAAGGGTGCCTTCCGGCTCCTGAGGCATGCCGTTTACAGGTGAACAAATAAAACATGGTATGTAATGGCTATATATTTTTGTGGTGCAAAATTACGATTTTTCTGTCTGTCAGCTTTCAGGATCGGAAATCCGGATCCGGTACTCTGATCCCGACACTTTGACCCCGGATTGAGGAATTCAGAATCCGGCCCCCTGGCTTCATAAACATGGCACTGAGTCTATGTGTCCGCCCATTGAAACGTTGAAATTTTCTCAAAAAAATTCATTTATAAAACAAAAAAGTTTTGTATCTTTGCCGTCCCCAAACTGGGGAAAGAACGATCTTTGAGGGATTGGGAGGCCAAGAATAATAATTGACAGAAAGCAGACCCGT
>PXAA01000123.1 GCA_003567205.1 Bacteroidales bacterium | reverse complement strand
TTTCACCCGAAACCATCGTCGAAGATGATGCGTTCTGGGACGATTACCGCAGAGACAGCTTGTCGGTGCGTGAACTGAATACCTATCATTACCTCGACAGTGTGGGCCGGGAGCTTGACCTGGACAAACGCATTGAGCGGATAGAAACCCTTTTTGGCGGATATTGGCGGCGGGGCTTCCTGGATGTGGACCGGGGCAGTTTGTTGCGATATAATCAGCATGAGGGTTTCAGGCCGGGCCTGGCATTTCAGACCAACCAGGCATTTTCACGCCATCTGCGCATCATGGCGATGACAGCTTATGGTTTTGGCGACAACACCTGGAAATACGGGGCAGGTGCCAGCGTTTTGCTTGATCGATTGAGTGACTTGCGCCTGGGATATGATTATCAATATGATGTGATGGAGCGGGGTGGTTCCGATTTTATTTCAACTCCCAATTTGTTATCCACTGCCAACAGCCGCAATTTTTTTCTTGAAACCATGGACGTATGCAAAACACATACGGTATGGCTGCAATCAAGAACCTTTCGCAATTATTTGACTTTAAAATTGTTTGCAAGCGTCGAGGATGTCACCTATACGGATGATTATCGCTACAGTTCAGATCCTGGCTTAATTACCAGTCCGTCTGATGAGGATTTGCCAGGGGGGCAGGCCCGGTTTTTTGAATTGGGAGCCCGGCTCCGCTTTGCCTATGGGGAGCGTTTTATCCTGACCCCGCGTCAGATTATAACCCTGGAGGGGAATTATCCTGTGTTGCATTTGAATATTGCACGGGGCACGGATGCAATCATGGATGGGGAATATGCTTATTGGCGTTTTGAGATGAAATTAAACCGGCGATTTGATATCCCCATGCTGGGAAGGCAGCAATGGACACTCCGGGCCGGTTATTTTGCGGGTGATGCCCCCTGGAATAAGCGTTTCACAGCACCGGGTGTTTACAGGCGTTTTAGTGTAAGCACTCCCGGGGCTTTTTCTACCATGCGCGTAGACGAATTTGTATCTGACCGTTATGTGGCACTATTCTGGCATCATCATTTCGAAAACCTGCTATACCGCGGCAGGTCATTTAATCCCAAGGTGGTTTTGCTGACAAATATTGGCTTTGGCGATATGCATGAAAGGGAGAATCACCTGAATACAACATTCGACACCATGGAGCGGGGCTTTTTTGAATCGGGGATCGCCATACTGGACCTGATCGGGTCAGGTTTTACAAGCCTCGGCCTGGAATTTTCTGTTCGCTACGGACCCTATGCCTATCCGCGTTTTAAAGACAACTTCAGCCTATTGTTGGGTTACAGTATGATGTTCTGAGGTGCGGGCAATGCAGCGTCTTACCCTGTTCAATTGTCGCCGGCAAACCATTCGGCATAAGCCGTTGATGTTTCGTGGAGTCGCAGTGAATGGAGCGACACGTGGTCGGGCAGTACTGCCTTGATCCTGGCTGCAAAATCGTGAACCATATGTTCGCAGGTGGGTTGATAAGGGAGGGCAACCACTTTGCCAAACAGTTGATTATCACTGACCATTTTCAGATGAGGGCTGTTTGCATTCACAAGCAGGGCATGGTCAAAAGGGTCGATGATCTGGTCGCGGACAATTTTTTTCAGGACAGTGAAATCGATAAGCATACCGTGTTTGGGATTGCCAGGCTGGTTTACCGGACGTCCTTTCACCGTAACAAATAGCTGGTAGCTGTGGCCATGAATGTTTTTACACGGTCCGTCATAACCCCACAAAACATGTGCTGATTCAAAACGAAACTGCCTGGTAATTCTTATTACAGGAGCATCTCCCATCTTTGTTGGTTTTGCATTTCAAACATTCAGTATCGAATGGTGTAGGTATATACCTTGGGTTTTTTAACCTGTCCGTCTTTTTCATCTGCCGCATCTGCCTGCTTCTTGCTTGCAGGTTTGTAGCTCATGCTTACTTTCCCGGCACCCTTTTTGCGGATACGGAACGGAATCTTGATCTTGTTGTCGGTAATAACGCGCACGCCTCTGTTCTTGACCGATTGGTAACCAAGCATGCCCACCAGCCGGATGGCCTCTTCGTCACATCCGTAACCAATGCCTTTAACAATTTCCGGATCAATCACTTCTCCTTTACCGGTCACCTTGTATTTTACAATGACATCGCCTTCTATTCCTTTTGCCAGTGCTTCTTTGGGATAACGCAGGTGCTCCCTGATGAATGCTTTCAACAGCTCACGCCCACCGTCAAGGTGCGGTAATTTTAAGAATTTCTTCTCACGTTTATTCATAAAACACCTTATGCTGTGTGTTCTTGTTTGATGAAACGAATGGCATGCCTGTTGAATTGGACAGGCTGGTCAATGTTGCATATATGTCCGGAGTTCTGAACGGTGATCAGGTTGGCCATATCGTTGTGCCTCACCAGGTTCTTTACCGGGTTCAGAAACAAATGGTCTTCGTCGCCCATCAGGTATAAGGTGGGTATGCGCGGATTTTGTTCCTCATGGTATTGCAGCAGCGGATTAACATCCCTGAGCAGCTTGAACCAACGGTTGATCTCGCGCCGGTAGACCTTTTGCGCTTCTTTTATGAACAAATACCTGCTTTCCCTGTGCCTGTTGCTGGGCATAATAATGCGCGCAAACAAGCGATAGAGCCACATAAAAGGAATGACCGGTTTAAAAACTTTGGCCAGCCATACCAGGAAACGCGAACGGATGTTCAATCGGGTGATGGCTCCGGCGAGGGTCATGGATTGCACCCTGCCGGGATCCATTTCCGCAATAACGCGGATCAGGATGGTGCCAAGCGATACCCCGATAAAGTGGCTTTTTTGTATACCCAGGTGGTCCAGAATTTTCAACACATCCAGGCTGATGTCTTCAAAAGTATATTCCCTGCCGATATAGGCTTCAAACAAATCACGGGAGCGGCCGTGTCCACGCAGATCCGCGACCAGTACATTAAAATGTTTGGCAAATTCACGGATCTGCTTGTGCCAGATAATGGAACTACCCCCAACACCATGTACGAGAGTCACCCATGGTGCATCGGGCGACTTGAGGTAGGTTTTGTAAAAAAGCTTCACATCTTCGGGTTGCGCATTACCCTCAAACGGCAATTCCTGCATCCCGGTTATAGCAGCCCGCTTCAAATGTTCTGTTTTGTTCGTCTGGCGTTCCACGTTTTGTGGTTTTGCAATTTGGTGCAAAGATAATTATTTTTAGGCTGGCCGCTACAAAGGGCTGGTCAGGTCAAAATCAACCCGCATGCGCTTTTCCCCATCCCTTTCGAGCCGGTAGGTAAAAGTGGAAAAGTTTTCGTCTATCCGGATTGTCCAGACATTGCCGCCCCCTCCGTCAATAATCTCTGCAGTGTATTCATCGGCCGGGAAGTGCTGTACAAAAGCTGTGCCGCTATCGTCGGCAAATCCACCATACAGGCTGTCTTCTTCAGGGGTCCCGTCGGGATAACGATGGTCGTGGCGCAAACGCAAGCGGCCATCATCTGACAAAAAAATCCATGTACGGGAAGTGTCATCTCCCACGCGAAAGGGGATATGGATGCGGTCTGCCTCGCATATTTCAACATGCATCACCATTTCATATTCAGCCCAGCCTTCGGCGTGATGGCTTCTGTATATTTCTTTTCCGGCGAAGGACTGACCGCATAAACGGGCGAGGTTGTTGAAAAACGCCTGGTGTGTATCAGAGATCAGGGTGCGTGCAATGGGCTCAGTGACTTCTTCCACAGGTTGTTGGCGCGGTCCGCAGCCTGCAAATATCAGGGCCATTGCCAGGCCGAGTAAAAATGTGTTTCTCTTCATGTTCTTTTAAGGTTAAATGTGTGTAATGCAAAGATAATAGATTTGTTGATTGGGTTCGATACTGCGCACCCAGGAATGTTTATATTTGCCCAAGCGATACCTGGCATATTATGAAAAACAATCCGGTGCTTTCGGTAAAAAACCTGTCTGTTGAGTTTTCTACAGAGGCAGGTGTAGTGAAGGCAGTGGAAGATGTGGCATTGGATCTGTTTCCGGGCGATACCCTTGGGTTGGTGGGGGAGTCGGGTTCCGGAAAATCGGTAACGGCCCTGGCGGTGATGCGATTGCTGAGCCGCAGTGCGGCACGCATTACCTCAGGCGAAGTATGGTTCCAGCATCCGCAGAAAGGCATGGTGGATTTGCTCAAACTGAGCGATGAAGAGATGCAGCATGTCCGGGGCCGGCATATTGCCATGATATTCCAGGAGCCGATGACTTCCTTAAACCCGGTGCAGCGCTGCGGGCCCCAGGTGGTGGAAAGCATCTTATGGCACAGGCAGTTGGACCGGAAAAAAGCAAAGCAAAAAGCCCTCGAATTGTTTCGCGAAGTGCGTTTGCCTGCACCGGAAGATGTTTACCGGTCGTGGCCTCACGAGTTGTCTGGCGGGCAAAAGCAACGCGTAATGATTGCCATGGCTATGGCTTGTGATCCCTTGATCCTGATCGCAGATGAACCCACCACCGCCCTGGATGTCACTGTGCAAAAAAGCATCCTGGACCTTATGCGCTCTCTGCAGGAAAGACACGGCATGGCCGTGCTGTTTATTTCGCACGATTTGGGGGTGATCAATAAAGTGGCCCACAGAAGCTCGGTGATGCGCAATGGCCGGGTGGTTGAACACGGCCTGGCGCAAGAGGTTTTTAAAAACCCGGTTGATCCGTATACCAGGGCACTGATTGCCTGCCGCCCTTCATTGATCAGGCGACCCGAAAGCCTCGCCATCGTGAATGACTTTCTGTTTGAAAAACCCGCACCCGGGGATGAGCGCTCCAGCCGGACAATACAGTCAGGCGTCCCATCGTGGTACGGACAGGCCAGCAAAGAAGAGCCTGTTTTGGAGGTCAAACGGTTGAATACCTTTTTTGTCAGGAAAAAGGGCTTCCTGAAAAGAGTCACGGAATATCATAAAGCCGTTGAGGACATTAGTTTTCAGGTGTACAAAGGAGAAACCCTGGGCCTGGTGGGGGAGTCTGGCTGCGGAAAAACCACACTTGGCCGCAGCATCATGCGTTTGATAAACCCCTGGTCCGGACAAGTTATTTACAAGGGGGTGGACATTGCCAGCCTGTCGGCGGGGGCACTCAAAAGCTTGCGGCCAAAATTCCAGATCATCTTTCAGGACCCATATGCTTCACTTACCCCGGGCCTCAGTGTGGGCAATGCCATTATGGAACCCATGCGGGTACATGGCATTCTTGGTAGTAAGAAAGCACGCAAGCAAAAAATCTTTGGCCTCCTGGAGCAGGTCGGGCTCGAAGAACAGCACTATTACCGCTACCCCCATGAATTTTCGGGCGGGCAGCGCCAAAGGATATGCATTGCCAGGGCCCTGGCAATGAACCCGGAATTCATTATTTGTGATGAATCTGTATCGGCTTTGGATGTTTCGGTGCAAGCCCAGGTGCTTAACTTGCTCAACGAACTGAAAAAGCAATTTGGTCTGACCTACATATTTATTTCGCACGATTTGTCGGTGGTAAAATATATGTCGGACCGCATCATGGTTATGCAAAACGGCCGCATGGTGGAACTAAATGATGCGGACCAGTTATATGCCAATCCAAAAAGTGATTATACCAGGTCGCTGATTGATGCCATTCCCGCCTTTTGATCACGCTTACATTTCGGCCATGAGTTCTTCGGTAAGCTCCAGATTGTGGAAAACATTTTGTACATCATCGTCTTCTTCGAGCATGTCGATGAGCTTCAGGACTTTTTTCGCCTGTTCTTGCTCAAGCTGAACAGTGGTTCGGGGAATCCGCTGCAGTTCGGCATTTTCAGCTTCTATGCTCATCTCTTCGAGTTTTTTCATCATATTGCCGAAGTCTTCCATAGCGGTGTAAATATTGTAAAAGCCGTCCTCATTTTCTGCTTCTTCAGCCCCGGCATCAATCACTTCCATCAGAAAATCATCTTCTTCCATCCCTTTTTCCTGAATGACTTTTTCCGGAATGGTAAATACACCTTTTCTGTCGAACAGAAAACTAAGGGCCCCCATGGTTTCCAGCTTGCCCTCGTGCTTATTCAGGTAAGACCGTATATTGGCCACTGTCCGCTGGATATTATCGGTCAGGCACTCAATATACACGGCTACTCCGTAATTGGCATAGCCCTCATAAGTTACTTTCTGGAAGTCGGCGGCATTTTTCTCCCCGGCCTTTGATATGGCACGCCGGATAGTGTCTTTGGGCATGTTTACCCCTTTTGCATTGGCCAAAGCCAGGCGCAGCCGGGGATTGCCGTCGGGATCATTGCCGCCTTCCTTAACGGAAACGCTGATTTCTTTAATGATGCGCGAAAATATTCTGGATCGTTTGGCATCCAGGGCCCCTTTCTTGCGCTTGATGGTTGACCATTTGCTGTGACCTGACATAGGATGAATTTTTGTACAAAATTAATGTTTTTCTGGAAGCAGGATGGTCAAAAGCCCCGGACCAAGGGTTTGTAAATGCCTTGGTCCGGGGCCTGGGATATATATCAGGGAACAGGGTTCTCAGAAGTTGATCAGCCTGATGCCTGCACTAAAAGGATATAGTTCGGGTCCTTTATCTTCACGGAACATTTCATTCAGGGTGTAGGTGGCAAACAGGTTGACCCGTCCCCAGCCAATGCGAGCTATGGCCTCGTAGTGGAAGGGTGCCAGGTGAAAACTCTTAAAATCCTTGTCTTTCTGGCGGCTGCCATTATCCTTGTATACCTGCTTGGTGTGGCTGCGGAGACGAAGCCCCACGTTGATCCCGGCCGATATATGAAACGGGGTTCTGCTTCCGTAATGTTGCCTGGTCTGGAATTCAAGCATCAGGGGCACGTTGAGGTGGGAAACGGTCAGTTTGTTTTTCCTGAAACTGAAATCATCGTCAAAAAAGTAGCCCAGGGAATCTTGCTCATGAACCAGGCGGATGTTTTCTGAGAAACGGTAATTGTTCCAGCTGAATCCGATTCCGGATACAAGGCCCAGCGCGCTGTTGCTGCCGCTAATAAGAACCATGCTTTGCTGCCACAGGTTGAGGTTCACCTGGATGGAATTATTGTATTCAAGATCCAGGTATTGGTCGCCGGGATTCAGGTTAAGGCTTCTGTCCGGGGTCATGTATCCGTTGATCCCGAGATAGAACCCTGACCATTCATTACGCCAGATATTCCGGTATACTTTCCTGGTCGTGACCCGGGGACTTTTTCCATCAATAATTACCACTTCCCTGTGGCCTACACTGATCACCAGGGTGTCATCATTTTTTGTTTTTATTTCGGCATTGGGTGCTTTTTCGGGCACAGGGGCCGGGGTGGCATTGACACCGCGTACGCTGGCAGTACCTGAAGTTGTGTAATCTGCCACAGCCGGGTTTCCGCGTACAATGATGCCTGAGGTGCCGCTGGCTTGTGCTGTCAGGGCATCCTGCACCCTGATGCGTGCGCTGGAAGTTCCCGAGCTCTTTGCATCGGTTGTGCTGGTTTCCAGTTCAAAGGCCCGTATTCCGGACACACCGCTTACGGTAAGTTCATGCAGGAGGGCTTCCCCACTGACTGTCAAATTACTTGCCCCGCTTACAGTGGAGATCAGGTGGTCGGCAATTAACGAAACTTCCATGGAGGCAGCCCCTGAAACTTTCAACTGCATGGCAGGTGCGCTCAGAGTGTTTGTGCTGTTGATGGAAGAAGTCCCGCCGGCATGTAAGTAAATGTATTCAGGGGCAGTGACGCGTACTTCCAGGTTTCTCAGATTACGAAAACTTCTGCCATAGTCGATGAATAAGATGCCGTCTTTTACGATGGTTTCAATGTACTCCATGTGTTCTTCCGGGGCCTCGATTTCGAGGAAATATTCATCGTTTTGGGTCACGGATACCCGGAATACGCTGCTTGCTTCCACTCCGTTGAACGGGCCAACTTGCCTTGATTCGGTGACGCTTTGCGCCGTTAATGTGGCAGGGATGGTTGCCATTAATGCCAGCAGGATCTTTGTGATCATCATTTTTGTTTTCATGGTTAAATAATTTATTAGATTCTTTTATTCGTTTTTTGTTTTATTCTGCGCTGCGGATATTTCCCAATCCGCTTCTTTCGGTAATGATTTCGGCAGGATTGCCGTAGTACCTGATGGAACCAACACCGCTGAGTATGGCATGCAGGTGACGGCTGGCATGCACATGTGCGGAGCCTGCCCCTGAGAGGTTTATGCGGGTTTCACGGGTTAGCAAGTTTTCTGCGCGCATATTGCTGGCCCCCGACAAAGTTGCCTGGTGGAAGCTTGCACGGCCTTCATAAAAAATATTGGCCGCACCCGCTATTTTTGTGATCAACTCTTCCACATCCAGCTCCATGGTAATGTCGGCTGCCCCGCCAATGTCAATCAAAAGTGTTTCACTGCTCACAGTGGTTTCAGACTGCAGCTTACAAGCACCCCCGATCATGATCTGCTCCAGGTCCGGGTATGTAATGTGCATTTCCATTTTGGTAGGACGGTAAACCCCTTCTTCTAAGTTGCGGATATACAAGGTGTTGTTTTTCACCTTGATTTCAGTCAGATCCTGGATGTTCTTGTCTGTTTCCAGCACCACAACAGCCTCCTGGCCGGCCAAAAGTTTTACATCATACATTCCGGTGATGTTAATGATCTTGAAATGCTCCAGCTGATGGGTGGTGGTCAGCACATTGCCATCCCCCTTGATTATGTTGTTGCTGCCAACATAGCAGCTTTGCAACAGAAATCCCGCCACAATAAAGATAAGCAGCAGGAATGGCTTTTGGATTGTTTTTTTTGTTTGCATATGCATTGTTTTGTGATTGTGTGAGGTGTTTGTGTTTGTTTTCGAACGTATGACGCAGTGCTCCTGAAAAAAGTTACACCGGATCATCAAAAAAATTACTATGTTCGCATAGCCAAACATTCAATGAACTAAAAACACGTAAACATGTACAGACTATTTTTTGTGGCGTTGACAGCCATCGTTTTGTTTTCTGCCTGCGGGCAGACACCTCGCGAAACTGCCGAAGAGGTTCAGTTATCAGCCGAAGAGCGGGCTTTTCTGGATAATCTGGCCAGCTTATGCGGACAATCATTCCGTGGGGAGGAAACATTTATGGCGGATGGACGCGATAGCTGGGCACATCTTGATTTTATAATGCATGTGACCCTTTGTGAAGAAGACCGCGTGCTGATTCCTTTTCATCTGTCGGACGATACTTCACGCACCTGGATGTTTCTTGTAGAGGATGGCCGTCTGCGTTTTCGCCACGACCACAGGTACCCTGATGGAACCCCTGAAGCCAATACCCTTTATGGAGGTTATTCAGACGGAAAGGGAACGGCTTATGCGCAATATTTTCCCAAGGATGAATATTCCAGGGAATTGCTCGATGGGAACTTTGGCCGGGAATGGCATGTAGTGATGGACGAAGAGATGACCACTTTTTCTTACCGCCTGCTCTACGATGGCGACATTGTGTTTCAGGCAGATTTTGATCTTACAGAACCGATTTGAGTTAGTAATTAGTAGATAGTAATTGGTATTTAGTTTTATAATTATATGGTTCTGTGGAGGTTTTCCGGCGTTAGGGTTGAAGTGATTTTTTGTGGTGTTGGAGCTTTTCGGATAGTATGTGAAGCTGATAGGAAGCCTGGTCGGAGAGTCCCGTAATTTTCTGCAAAAAACCGGCCATGCGTTGTATTGTCAACAGCAACTTGTTTTTGCTGCGTGCTGTTTGCTTTTGCCTGAAACAGGACAGATAGGATGTAGAGAACAGCCACCGGGTCAGTTGGCCGAACTGTTCTTTGCTATAGTACCAGGTACCTTCATATTGGTTGGTCCCAAGGTATTCGCGTACCAGCGGATCATCAAGCATCTCTATTACAATTCCAAATTGTTTGGCCATGGCCGGGTCTTTCCCGGTCTTTTTGCCGGGCCTGCCCCGTGTGCTTGTTTTGTCCTGAAAACAGAAGGCATGGTCTCCGAACCTCAGGAGGATCACCACCAGTTGTTTGTCTTTGTGTATATCCAGGGCACTCCGGCCGGTGTGTTTTAATACGTTTTCCAGCGGCCATTCCAATAGCAACTGTCCTATGAGCCCGAATTCCCGTCCGTTTGTGCTGATATTTCCCGGTTCCTGCCCGCTTGCCCTGATACCTTCCTGCATGGTCTTCAATACATAGTAGGCCAGCAGCAGCATGGTGTTTTCGCAATACGCACTGGTACTGGCCAGCACCATCATGTATTCTGGTAAAAGAAATGTACTGTCGGCCGGCCTGGGTTTTGTCCAGTGACCAGGAATGGATAGAAAATGCATACCTTCAGGAATGGTTTCCAGGTGCTGCCGGAACGCTTTGTTTAATTGAGCGGAATTGTCGGGGATGTTCAGTTTACGGCAGGCAATACCTGCAAAACTTTGAAATCTGCTGCATAGCAAATCAATGCTTTTTTCATGGGTGCCGGGTTTGCCGGTGCGAATGGTGTTTTCAATAAAGGTGTGCAGGGATTCATGTTCAAATATATGTTCAAAAGCAGCGTGGACATCCCCCAGTTTTTGCAGTGCCAGTGCTTTTTCCAGCGACTCCGTCCCCCGGCCTTGCAGCCGGCTGTGCAGTTCCCCCAGGCTTCCGTCCGAATCGCGGAGCTCCCTGAAAGACAAAAATACACGATATTCAAATCCCTGTAAAGACCAGTGAAAACCATCGCGGTGGATATCTGCTCCCATGAACAAATATTCCATGCCGGAAACATGCTCGCGGGCGTGATAATAAACATCGCCGGCATTTTGCATGCCAAGGGCGACGGCCAATGCGGCAGTGTTTATTATTTTCTGACTCCCTTCACTTACCAGCCTGGGGACTGACACACGGATATGCCCGCTGGCCATCTCATATTTATTGTTGAACAGGATAAGGGCTTTTTCATTGTCATGGCGGTTGCTGTAGGCAAATACATTTTCGTTAATGCGGCCATCATGGCTGATGTAATCATAAAAGTTAAAGTGCTTTACTTCGTTGAACAGGTAACGTTTCCCCATCAGGGGGAATATCTCCCTTTCGTGCCTTTCCACCAGGTGTTGATTGGGTTTTTCGTGGTAATATGCCCGCTGGTATTCCATACCGTACTTTTCCGTAAAGCCTTCGATCTGGCCGTGAGCAAACATGGGAAGCCCGGGCAGGGTATTCATCAGCACGCAAATGCCGAAATATTTGTCCCCTGTGCCAAATTGCTGTATCGCCGTTTCCTCGTCGGGGTTACTCATGAAGTTTACATAGCGCTTCAGGATTTCCGGTTCAAACTCCAGGGTGTTGGTAATCAGATCTCTGTATTTTTCATTTTCTTCATTCTTTAGCATGTGCATAAACGCAGAGTTGTATACCCTGTGCATGCCAAGCGTTCGGACAAAATAGCCCTCCATGAACCAGAATGCTTCGGCCAGCAATAATGTGTCAGGCAATTCTGTATTGATGCGGTCGACGACTTCGCGCCAGAACTCCACCGGGAACATCCTGTCAAAGGTTTCTTTTGACATGGCATGGTCTGCCCGTGAGGGGATATCGCCCCCGCTTCCTGGCCGGGGATACCACAACCTGGAAAAATGTTTTTTTGCCAGCGTCATGGCGGCATCGAAACGGATGATAGAGAATTTACGTGCCACATCGAAGATTTTCTGCATCACTGCTTCACGCACTTCCGCCTTGATCATGTCGAGTTGTGCGGTATCGTTCCATGGCATCATGGTGCCATCGTTCCCGTGATAGATGTAACGGACATCACCGTGTTGCCTGTCTATACGCTGAAAGACCACGGCGGCGTCGGTATTATTGTAATACCCGTCTTCGATGCGGATTTCGATATGGGGATGACCGGACAGATTTTCACCTGTAAAAGAATAGCCCGGAAAAGGTGGATGCCCCGATTGGATGAAATGATCCGGGCGTTCTATTACCCACCTGGAATAAATGCCCGTATGGTTGGGTACCATATCGCTGGCCAGCCTCAGTCCCCGCATGCGTGCCCTCTCATTCAGGGTGTGGTAGGCTTGCTCACCGCCCAGATCACTGGCGATCTCATAATCATAGAGTGCATAGGCCGAAGATATGGCATCCTGGTTGCCCATCAGGTGTTTGATCTTGCGCGAGGCAGTGCTTCTTTCCCAAATGCCGATAAGCCAGAGTCCGTTAAAATGCCATCCGGCCAAACGGTCCAGCTCCTCATCCGGAATCTGGTCGAGCCTGCGTATTTCGCGCTGGTATTTTTTCGAAAGCTGATCGAGCCATACATAGGTGTTTTTGGCAATCAATACCACGCGCGGCATCCAATGGGTGTCGGGGGTGAAGGCTTCGGCTTCTTCGTAGTCTTCGGCGGCAGCCTTTATAGCGTCAAATCCTGATTTACCGAGGCGCATTTCGCCCGGTTGACCCTTTTTCCCATATCCCGGAACCACGCTTGGCGGGGCCCCTCCGGCCCCATGGCCGGTCATATTGTAATCCTCCTTCATCAGGTCTTTGCTCCGGATAAGTTTCAGCAACAATGCTTCGGGGAGTATATGTTTCCATTGCGTAAGGACATAATCCACCTGGCCATCGATATTGTTGGGCGAAACCCTGAAAGGGGTTTTTAAAAAGGAACAGATGTCTGTATGCTCTGGCCCGAAAGGGGGCATTGTCTTTAAGAAACTTTCCATTTTGTTAATCAGTCCGTCAAAATCCTCCGGATTATCCAAATAGGCTTTGTCGAAAAGGATCTTCAGTTTATTGTTGACGGGGTTTTCGTTGGCCAGGTGCAAAATCAGGGCTTCTTCGATGGCCTGATGAAGATGCGGCCGGTTGCCCGTTTTTTTGGCCAGGTATTGTGCGGCTGTTATGCTTTGATTAAAGACATCCGCTGGAGGAAAACGCTTTGTAATATCTTCTGCCAGGGAAAAAAGGACATTGCGCCCCATTTGTTCTTCCAGTTTAGCGCTTGCTTCTGAGAAAACATTTCTTTTAATCTGTTTTGCATAGACGCCAAGCAGGAATTGTGAAATTTCCAGGAGCAACGAAGAGGCCCTTAGTTCGCCGGGATACAATGGTTCACCGTCTTGTTTATGGCTGTTGAGTATAAAAACCAAACGGCGCAGGGCGGGAAAACCGGTGATTGACAATTTTCCGTCGGGTGCGAACAAGTTATCCGGAAGCAGGTACTTTTTGCGAAGACCACTGTAAACGTGCATATCTAACGCATCCTTGGTTAAAACATCAATAAAATAATCAGGGCAGTGAGGGGGACGGTAAAGTTATCGAGACCTTTTGAACTGAAAACTTCCACAAGGGCAGCCCCGGCAGCCACCGATATGGCCATCATGATGGTCTGTGTGCTGTAATTGCCCATAAAATAATACAGTGTACATAAAGAAATGGCCAGTGATGTAAAAAAGAAGACGGTACTGCCCAGGTAGGTTTTATTAAGCTGCAGCTTATATATCATGACCTTGCGTAGTTTTTCGCCAAAATATACTCCCGTGATCCCTGCCAGAGAATCGCTCACACCCAGCAGAAGGATAGGGATTATGAATAATTTGGTGTCGTCAAGCCATACGGACACAATAAAGGAGCCGGCAATAGCCACAGGCAGCAATATGCCGCCATAGGTTTTTCTGGAAACATCGTCAATTGACCGTAACAAATTGCGCCATTTGGCAATAAGCAGCAAGAAGAAGAATACAATGCCCATTACCAGGACGTATTCATAGGAATTATAGATCAGTGGAAAGGTAAGCGAGAGCAGTGAAGCGGTGCCGTGTGCAAATTTCCTGGTATACTCTGTTTTAACTTTCAGGATGGAATACAGGATTTCGCCGGTGGCCAGTATAGCAACAAAGGCAATGATATACAGAATGGTAAAGAAGAGTTCCTGGCTCATGACATCAGGCTGTTTAAAAAATACATGACGGCACCACCGGCTATCAGACTGTCAAACCTGTCGAGGAACCCGCCATGCCCGGGCAGCAAGCTGCCGAAATCCTTTACATCATATTGTCTTTTATAATAGGATGCCAGAAGATCCCCCAACAATGCAAAGATAACGATGATTGCGCTAAAAAGCAAGGCAGATCCCCTGCCAGTATTAATGAAGCCCACTAAGAATATCGCTGTGACCAGTGCAAAAAATGCGCCGCCAGCCGAACCGGCTATTGTTTTGCGCGGACTGACAGACGGGATCAGTTTTTTTCCGCCCAGCAGCTGGCCGCTTATTTGACTGAATGCGTCAAAGACGGTTACCACAGCAAAAACAAAATACAAGGCCCCCCGGTCTGAAAAACTGAACAACAGGAACGGAAGCGCCAGGATGGTATAGCATACAACAGACAGGAAAAAGAAATACGGTTTGGGATGCGACCCCTTGATCTTGCGATGTGCCCTTCCGGCCCACCATACTTTTATCAGCTCTGTGTAACCCACGGCCACAAACAGGAAGGCCAGGTAAGAGAAATAATGTGGCCCGAAATAAATGCTGCCAAACAGGGCGTGGATAATGATCACATAGGTGCCGTATTTCAGCCAGATCTCCTTTTTTTGCTCCCTGCTTTTTCCCCGGCCTATAAAAGCAAACGCAATCGCCCCCAGAACGAAATAACCCAATATGACCTGATACAATACCCCCTCCATCAGCAAAAATTCATTTATAAACAAATTTTATACTAAACCCACAATTCTCCCCACTAATTACCAAATACTAAATACTAATTACTAATTACTAACTACTAACTACTTCTTCCCCTAGCCACCCAATACAGTCCCTTCACATTACTCCTCATCTCCGGAATAATAAGCTGGATAATGATGTGTTCCAGAAAAGCGAAAATCCCCCAGTATACCATGATATAGTAAAACGGGGTAATAAAACCAAAGGCAAAGAGCGTAAAAAAGAATGTTCCCTGAATGTAACCCCCGATTTTCCAGGAATAGAGGTGAAGGCTGGGAAACCTGCCAAACTTAATAAGTGAAAGGCCGAGGGCGACAACCAGCAACCCGATAAAAACAGAGAAGCTCACTACATGCGGGGCAAAATCCGCTCTTTTAAATAACCAGATTCCCAGGAAAACCAGAATATAGGTACCTATATCGGCAATGGTATCGATCCGGGCCCCAAATTCGGTTTGTTGCTTCAGCATCCTGGCAAGAAGTCCGTCCAGCACATCCGTAATCAGGTTGATGATGATCATTACGGCAAAGGCCTGCTGGAAGCCGGCCAAAGCCAGGAACAGAATTACCGGGAAAGACAGTAGCCGGTAAAAGGACAATAAATTAGGTATGTTAATTCTTTTTCTAAACTGCACTTTGTAGCGGATAATTCAGTCAAAACCCACTACTTTTGCGGGAGTGACAATTTGCAAATTAACAAAATGATCTACATATAAACAAATTGGGGGATGTCTGACCCACTGAAACATTTTATCGGTTCAACTGTTTAGATAATAAATAATCTGGAAAATATTCCCTGGTATTAAAACCTATTATGATTAAGTTAGTCAAATGCTAATGTTGTTTTATATACAGATCATTTTCAATGAATAAAAACATCCGATTTTTTGTAAACCTGGCCATTTTGACCCTGCTTGTCGGGATCATTGCCTATCCGAAGGTCAGGCCATTGTTCCCTGGCGGAACAGATGAAGAAACAGCCTTTCAGCCCCAGCAACGTCGTCCCTTAAGTGTTAGTGGCTACATATTGTCGCCAACTCCAATACGGGACCAGGTGAGAAGCACCGGAACGTTGCTCCCGGATGAGGAGGTTGACCTGGCTTTTGAGACCAGCGGAAAGGTGGTTGGACTCTATTTTCAGGAAGGCTCGCATGTGCAGGAGGGTGATTTGCTTGCCAAAATGAACGACAGGCACCTCCAGGCCCAGTTGCAAAAGCTGCAGGCCCAGCGACGCCTGCTTGTTGAAAGGGAATTTCGCCAGCGGAGCCTTCTGGAAAGGGATGCCATCAGCCAGGAAGCCTACGACCAGGCTGTTACCGAACTGGAGACCCTGGATGCAGATATTGAACTGCTTGAGGCCCGTATTGCTGAAACAGAAATCCGTGCACCCTTTGATGGTATTGTCGGGTTACGTTACCTGAGTGAAGGCAGCTATGCTTCGCCCAGTACACAACTGGCACGGCTGATCAAAGTCAGTCCGCTGAAGCTGGAATTTACCGTGCCCGAGCGTTATGCCGGCGAGATTATGCCTGGTTTCCCCATTAATTTTCGTGTTGATGGCGTTCTGGAGCCAATGCGGGCAGAAGTTTATGCAGTAAATCCTGTGGTAGACGACAGGACACGTACAATCCGTGTACGTGCACTATACGATAATGTGGACGAAGAGATGAAACCCGGCCGTTTTGCGTCCATCGCCATGCAGCTTTCTGAAACACTCGATGCCATTGCTATTCCATCGGAAGCCCTGATCCCGGAAATGGAGGGCGACAGGGTGTTTGTTTACAGGTCAGGGCAGGCACAGGCCGTTTATGTCAGGACCGGGATCCGGACAGAAGACAGGGTTCAGATACTCGACGGGCTGGTATTCGGCGACACTTTGCTTACCACCGGTGTTTTGCAGCTCCGCCATGGGCTTCCGGTAGTTTTGGATAATTTATAATCGACAAACAATGAGTCTTTCATCATTAAGCATTCAAAGGCCTGTATTGGCCTCCGTATTTACCATTGTCATCCTGTTGTTCGGATTTATCGGGATGACTTATCTCGGCGTGCGGGAGTTTCCCAGCGTGGATCCGCCGATTATATCGGTTCGCACATCATATCCCGGGGCCAATTCAGATGTAATTGAGACACAAATTACAGAACCCCTTGAGCAAGCCATCAACGCCGTGCCCGGGATCCGGACCATTACCAGTGTGAGCCGCCAGGGAAGCAGCAATATCACTGTTGAGTTTGAATTAAGCGTGGATATGGAAACCGCTGCCAATGACGTGCGTGACAAGGTAGCCCAGGCGCAGCGCAGGCTGCCCAGGGATGTAGATCCGCCCATCGTTTCCAAAGCCGATGCCGATGCCAGTCCCATCATGTTTGTAACCGTGGAGAGCGAAACCCGGAACCTGCTGGAACTGTCTGAAATTGCTGAACTTACCCTACGTGAACAATTGCAGACCATCCCGGGTGTCAGCGGAATCCACATTTGGGGCCAAAAGCGCTATGCCATGCGTTTGTGGCTCGATCCTGCCAAGATGGCCGGCTACGGACTCACCCCGCTGGATGTAAGAAATGCCCTGTTGAGAGAAAATGTAGAGTTCCCGTCAGGAAGCATTGAAGGAAATACCGTGCAACTTACCATACGGACCCTTGGGCTGATGTCCACCCCGGATGAATTCAACAATATGATTATCAGTGAAGATAACGGCCGTGTGGTCCGCTTCAGGGACATCGGGCGTGCCGAACTCGGACCTGAAGATCTGCGTGGAATTGTCCGTCGCGATGGGGTTCCCCTGGTGGGCAATGCCATCGTTCCGCAGCCAGGCTCCAACCATATTGATATTGCCGATGAGGTTTATCGCCGCCTGGAACATATCAAAAGGGATATACCCGATGATGTCGCCATCAATATTGGATTTGACAATACGGATTTTATCCGTTCATCTATACGGGAGGTAAGCAACACCATTTTTATTGCCTTTATTCTGGTGGTGATCATTATCTTTTTGTTTTTGCGCGACTGGCGCACTACCATCATCCCGGTGCTGGTCATACCCGTTTCACTGATCGGTTCATTTTTTATTATGTATGTGGCCGGATTTAGCGTTAATGTACTCACCCTGCTGGCCATCGTACTGGCCATTGGGCTGGTGGTGGATGATGCCATTGTAATGATGGAGAACATTTACGTTAAAGTGGAAAAGGGCATGACCCCCATTGAGGCGGGTCTGGCTGGTTCCAAAGAAATATTCTTTGCCATTATTGCCACAACCATCACCCTGGTGGCGGTCTTCTTTCCCATCGTTTTCCTGGAGGGAATGACAGGCCGGTTGTTCAGGGAGTTCAGCATTGTGATTGCGGGTGCCGTGCTGATCTCTTCCTTTGTTGCCCTGAGTTTTACCCCCATGATTTCCACCAAGATACTCAAGCAACGCACCAAAAAAGGACGGTTTTATACCCGGACAGAAGGATTTTTCAAAAGGTTGAACCAATTGTATACCAATGCCCTGGATCGTTTTTTAGCCCGTCGCTGGCTGGCTATTGTCATTTTGTTTGCAGCAGCCGGGATGGTCGTGTTGCTGTACAGCAATATCCCGGGTGAAATGGCACCACTGGAAGACCGGTCGATGCTGACCATCAATGCCCGGGCGCCTGAAGGGACTACCTATGAGTTCATGCGCGATTATATTGATGATATTGCCGATTTGGCTGAGGAGCTGGTGCCTGAAAGGGAGTCTATCACTTCCATGGTATTTGGCGGCTGGTCAAATGTGCGTGTTATGCTCAAAAGGCCCAATCAAAGAGAGGCAAGCCAACAGGATGTCGCCAACCGGCTTTCCGTTGTGCTGCGCGACAAGACACGGGCCATCGCTTTTGTGAACCAGCAATCTACTTTTGGTGGCCGCCGGTCGGGCCGGCCGATACAATATGTGTTGCAGGCCCAGAGCATTGACCGGCTGAGGGATGTGCTGCCCGAGTTTATGGAAAAAGTCAATGACAATCCCATTTTGCAGATGGCCGATGTAAACCTGCGCTTCAATCTTCCGGAGATGCAGATTCATATTGACCGCGACAAGGCCAATGCCATGGGCGTTTCGACACAAAACATCGGGCAAACCCTGCAGCTGGCCCTGAGCGGTCAACGTTTCGGGTATTTCTTTATGCACGGTAAGCAATACCAGGTACTTGGAGAACTGCGCCGCGAAGACAGGAACACCCCGCTCGATTTAAAATCACTGTATGTTCGCAGCAATAGCGGCGATATGATCCAGTTAGACAACCTGGTGACCTTGCGGGAACACACTGCGCCGCCCCAACTCTATCGTTACAACCGTTTTGTGTCGGCGACGGTTTCGGCCAACCTGGCCCCCGGCAGAACCATCAGCGAGGGCATTACCGAAATGGATAAGATCGCCGATGAAGTGCTGGACGAGACCTTCAGGACGGCACTGGCCGGCGACTCTAAGGACTACCAGGAAAGTTCTTCCAGCCTGGTGTTTGCCTTTGTTCTGGCCATTATCCTCATCTTTTTGGTATTGTCGGCACAATTTGAAAGTTTTAAAGACCCGTTTATTGTGATGATGACCGTACCGCTTGCCATGACCGGTGCCCTGGTTTTTATGTGGTATTTCGGCATCACCATGAACATATTCAGTCAGATCGGCATCATTATGCTGATCGGGCTGGTGTCAAAGAACGGCATCCTGATGGTGGAATTTGCCAATCAGCGCAAACAAGCCGGCATGGTGAAAATGGAAGCCATCAAATATGCCGCTGCTGCGCGTTTCAGGCCAATCCTGATGACCAGTTTGTCGACCATATTGGGTGTAATGCCGCTGACATTGGGGTTCGGCGATGGTGCTGAGGGCCGTATGGCCATGGGTATAGCTGTAACTGGCGGATTAATTCTTTCGACCTTTCTGACCCTTTTTGTGGTACCTGCCGTTTATTCTTATATATCTTCAGACTCAAAAAATATAAAAGATGAATTTCAAGCAGTTGATTCTTAATGCGTTTATCTTATGTGTGGCTACCGGCCTCCACGCCCAGCAGTCGTTGAGCCTGCAGGATGTGATTTCCATCGGACTGGAAAACAATTATTCCATCCGGATGGCAAGAAATAATCAGCAGATATCTGCCAACAATTACAGCCTCGGCAATGCCGGATTTCTGCCTTCTGTTGATTTGCGCACCCAGTATTCCGGAACATACAACAATACCGGCCGGACAGATTTTGACGGCAACGAAACCGCTTTGCGGAACATTCACAACACGGTGGCCAATGCCAATGTAGGCCTTGGCTGGACCATATTTGACGGTTTCCGTGTGCAGATCACCTACGACAAACTGGCGGCACTGAAAGAGATGGGGGAGTTGAATACCCGGATGGCCATTGAACACCTGGTGGCAAGCCTCACCTCCGAGTACTTTAACCTGATCCAGCAGCAACGGCTGCTCAACAACCTGAAGTTTGCCGTTGACTTGTCGCGGGAACGGGTTCGCATTGATGAGGAGCGTTTTTTGCTGGGATCTGGCTCTAAACTGCAACTCCTTCAGGCAGAGGTTTTTTTGAATGCCGACAGCTCCCGGATGACCAGGCAGGAAGAAGTGGTCAGGGCTTCCCGTATCCGCCTGAATGAACTGATGGCCATGGAAAACCTGCGTTTCAACCTGCAACCCACAGATACCATTATTCCCCTGAATGACATCCTGATTTTTGAGACCCTTGAAGCTTCTGCAAGAAAGAATAATACAGCCATGCGGCTTGCTGAAAATGACAAAACGGTTTCCGGGTATGACCGGCGGATTGCTTCTTCCCAGGCATACCCTTACGTGAACCTGAGTTCGGCTTATGCTTTTTCGCACAACACCTTTCAATCGGGCACATTCAGTGACCAGCAAACGTACGGGATGAATTATGGCATTACCTTTGGGATTAACCTGTTTGACGGGTTTAACCAGCGCCGCCGGGTAAACAATGCCACCATAGCGGTCGAGAACAGCCGCCTGCGTTATGAAGACACCGAGAACAGCCTGATGTCGAGTCTGATCACCACCTACAATATTTACCTGAATAATTTGCGCCTGATAGAGATGGAATCACAAAACCTTGGCGTGGCCTATGAGACACTTGATATTGCCATGGAACGTTATCGCCTGGGTGATCTGTCGGGGATTGAATTGCGGGAAGTTCAGAAGAACCTCCTGGAGGCGGAAGAAAGGCTTGTGTCCATTCAATACCAGGCCAAGCTGGCGGAGATATCCCTATTGCATCTTTCGGGAAGGATACTGGAATACTTGTAGATTTCTCTTTTTGGGAATTGAAGTACGCCGGACTTCCGAAGAACCCATTTCATAAAGGTCTCTTACAGACAGTTGTTGGCCGATCCACTGTTTCACCAGGTTCGACGCGTCCCGGCAATTTCCTTTCAGAATATGGTTCAGGTATAACTCGTGCTTATCTGTGGCAGGTGCTGCATTCATGCTTAATAATATACAAATTATTCAATTTCCCAGCTTGCCCCGTCCTTGCCATCTTTTACAGTGATATGCAGCCTTTGAAGGGCATCCCGTAGTTTGTCGGCTGTGGCCCAGTCTTTTTGCCGGCGGGCATTTTGCCGCAAATCCAGCAGGACCTCCATCAATCCATGAATGATCTCTTTGTTATGTGCTTCGCCCATTGCTTGTTGCTGTGTAAGCCCAAAGATCTCCACTACAAAGTCACAGAAGGTTTTACGCAGCAGCTCCAAATCGGATCCGCTTAATGTGGCTTGCCCTTCTTTTACTGCGTTGATACTTTTTACCGCGTCAAACAGATGGGCGATGGCCATGGGGCTGTTGAAATCATCAAGCATGGCTTCATGGCATTTGTCCGGCAGGGCACTCAGGTCAACGGAAGAAATTTCGGAGGCCTCCAGCCTGTTTAGTGTTTCCATGCCCTGCAACAGCCTTCTCAGGCCTTTTTCGGCCCCTTCCAATGCTTCATTGCTGAAATCCAGGGTACTCCTGTAATGTGCCTGAAGAATAAAAAAGCGAATGGTCATGGGTTCGAAAGCCCTGCTTAGCGCCTTGTGGCTGCCTTCGAAGAATTCGCGGAGAGTGATGAAGTTGCCCAGCGATTTTCCCATCTTCTGCCCGTTGATGGTAACCATATTGTTGTGCATCCAGTAGCGAACGGTATCTTTCCCGAAAGCGGTTTTGGACTGGGCGATTTCGCATTCATGGTGCGGGAACAGAAGGTCCATGCCCCCTCCGTGGATATCAAACGCTTCACCAAGGTATTTGGCACTCATGGCAGAACATTCCAGGTGCCAGCCGGGGAAACCTTCACCCCAGGGAGACGGCCAGCGCATGATGTGGCCCGGGCCTGCTTTTTTCCAGAGAGCAAAATCGGCCGGGTAGCGCTTTTCTGTTTGCCCGTTTAGCTGGCGGCCTCCGGATATCATATCATCGACCGACCTGCCACTGAGCTTCCCGTAATGATGTTCCCGGTTGTATTTTTGCACGTCGAAATACACCGAGCCATTTACCTCATAGGCAAACCCTGCATCCAATATGGCCTGGGCCATCCCGATTTGCTCAATAATGTGTCCCGAAGCCCTGGGTTCTATGCTTGGTTTCAGCACATTCAATTTGTCCATATCGGCATGATAACGGTCGGAGTAGTATTGTACCACCTCCATGGGCTCCAGTTGTTCCAGCCTGGCTTTTTTCAGGACTTTGTCTTCGCCCAGGTCGGCATCGCTTTCAAGGTGCCCCACATCGGTGATATTACGCACGTAACGTACTTTGTATCCAAGGTGTTTAAGGTAGCGGAACACCAGGTCAAAAGTCACTGCCGGCCGCGCATGCCCCAGATGGGCATCTCCGTAAGCGGTGGGTCCGCAAACGTATAATCCGACAAATGGGTGGTTCAGCGGGGAGAACTCCTCCCGTTTGCGTGTGAGGGAGTTGTATATGTATAATGCTTTCTTTGCCATATATTTATTTCTTTTTCAGCACTTCCAGTGTTTTTTTATAGCCTAACTCAAAGATTTTTTCGGCGCTTGAAAGGTCCAGGATACCAAAATACTCCAACCCTTCCGGTTCAATGTAAATGTCGCATTTGTCTTTTCGGCTTTCGGCGTGGTTCCGCATCGAAAGGTGAAATGAACGGATGGCGATGGTTTTCAGATTGCCAATCTTGAAATCTTCTCCAAGGGGATTTACGTTTATGCCAATAATGGTGTCACATATATCCACCAGGGGTTCCACCGGGAAATTATTTACAAGGCCTCCGTCCAGATACAGGCATCCGTCAATTTCAACGGGCGGAAACACAATAGGTATGGAGGACGAAGCCTTGATGGCTTGTATTAGGTCGCCTTTGTCGAACCGGGTGTATTCCACCTTGTTGATATTAACCGCATGTATGATCAGCGGGATGCTGAGGTCTTCAAAGCGTTTGGCCCGCAAGGCTTTTTTCAGTGTTCTTTCGAAACCGGTCATTTTTAGCAGCCCTGTTTTAGGGAACATCAGCCCTAAAAAGCCGAGAAGGTTTTTGCTGATCAGGGCTTTAAGTGCTTTATCTGCATCCTGTCCGTCGGCGTAGAGGGCCCCGACAATGCTTCCGGCACTGACCCCGGAGATAATGTCTGGTTTGATCCCGCTTTCTTCCAAAGCCTTGATCGCCCCCAGGTGTGCAAAACCTCGGGTGCCCCCGCCACTGAGTACAAGGCCGTATTTGTATTTCTTTTTCATTGGTAGATGATTTAGGTAATTTCAGAGGGTCTGAAGGGTGTAAATTTAATGAATGATCGTATGTAAAACAAGCGATAAACCAAAAGCATTTGGACAAACCACTATATTCGTGTATATTTGTAATGAAAATAAGGATCATATGAAAGTACAGCACACCATCATCGGCCTCACCCTGGCATTTTTCCTTTTGCTGGCTTCTCCATTGCCTGCGCAGGAGGCAGCAGGTGACTATTTTAATGACAGGGAGCCTGTTTTTTCTACCTCCCCCGATTTTTCTCTGCAATTTGGCAGCAGCTTTACAACAGCCGGGTCGGCAGGCAATTTTTTTAGGCATTCTATTGCACCGCAAATCAATTGGGGCCTTGGCCGGAATTTTCACCTGGAGGTGGGAACAATCTTTTCCACCACCCGTACGGATCTCATGCAAGGAACCTTTCCTTTCGCCCCGCATATGGCTGGTGGTGAGCAGATGTATGCTGGTCAGGGTGGAAGTTTGTTTTCCAGCACGGCATACGCTGTTGGCACCTATCAGGTCAACCCGCGATTAAGTCTTGTCGGGGCAACATGGATAGAACGATCGGAATATGATATGAAAGACAGTCCGATGAACCCTTATGCTTTTCAGCAAAACCCCCGGGGGATGATGCTTGGTTTTGATTACCGGGTTTCGGAAAACTTGCGTTTTGGGGCAGAGGTCAATTTCTCCTCGGGCTTTGACCCCTATTCACCATTGCATTTTAACCGATCTCCGTTCGGGGCTTTCCACAGCCCCATGCCGTTCCACCGTGGTGGCAGGTGGTGATTTTTTTTGAAAAAAAACGGAAAAATATTTGGGGAAAAATAAAAAATTCACTAAATTGTAACGCTGTTCGAAACGAATTTGGCTTTCTATCAGTTTTGGATGGTTTTGTTTACTGGTTAATGTTGTTTTTGTTTTGGTGGTAGAAAGTTGCGGGAGGTGTCTGCCCTTGACTCCTCCCGCGCCATTTTTACCGCATTTGCAGGCGGAGATTTGTTAGGCCGGCACTTCTTGCTATTCCCACTGCATTATTGTATTCAGAGCGTGTGATCCGCCTGGCGATCTCCGAATGATCAAAGGCTTTGAACATGGGCGTATATTGCGACATGATGTTTACGTAAGTGTCTTTGGGCAGGTTATTGGCAATCCAGCGCAACACCCGGTCGCTTCTTGCCACATTGTCGGGCATTACCAGGTGGCGGATCATCAACCCCTGATTCATCAGACCGCTATTGGGATCGGCATGGGCGACACCCACCTGCCTGTTCATTTCGAGCATTGCTTTTTGAGCCACTTCGGGATAGCGCACAGCCCCCGGCGAATAAATGTTTGCTGCCTGGGGGTCGGCATATTTGAAGTCTGCCAGGTATACATCCACCACCCCATCCAGAAACTCCAGGATGTCGGTTTTTTCCCAGCCACTGGTGTTGTAAACAAGGGGGATATTCAGTCCGTCGGGCACTGCGCGGTCGAGGGCGAAAAGAATATGCGGTACATAGTGGGTGGGGGTTACAACATTGATGTTGTGGCATCCCCGGCGCTGCAATAAAAGCATCATATTGGCCAGTTGCCTGGTATTGTATTTCCGGCCCTGACCGAGCTGGCTGATCTCATAATTGATGCAAAACACACAATGCATGGAACAATTCGTGAAAAAGATGGTCCCCGAACCAAATTGCCCCACAAGCTCTTCTTCTTCACCAAAATGCGCGCTTGCCGAAGAGATCTCCAGATCGCCGTTGGCATTGCAATTGCCGCGTTGGCCACGTAAGCGGTCTGTTGCACAATCGCGCGGACACAAATCGCAATGCCGCATTCTTTCGTAAAGGATTTCTGCACGTGCCTTTAGTTCACCGGTTTTGTGCAATTCAACATACCTGGGGGCATAGGAGGGTTTTTTTGTGTGCATTGCTTCAGTGTTTGCCGCATGTGTGGTGTTTTGGAAAGCACCTTTCAGCATAAGGTTGCCGGCCATTGTAGCTGCCGGCAATGTGGCCAGGATACGCAAAAATTTTCGTCTGTTATGCTTCTGCATGACTGCATTTTTTGTCTGGGAAACTAAAATACAAAAAAATGATGAAGAAAAAAAATTAAGGCAAACAATCAAACAATTTCACTGGAATAATCATTGATATGAATGGTGGCATTTGTAAAAAGTTGTATAAAACAGAATATATATTTACATTTATCTTTTAAATCCAAAACCAAAAATAAGAAGCAATATGGCAAATTTATCGACTAACTACATGGGTCTGGATCTGAAAAACCCGCTGATGGTTGGTGCCTGCAATCTAAGCATGGAAACAGACCTGGCCAGGAAAATGGAAGATGCCGGTGCATCGGCCATTGTATTCAAATCGTTGTTTGAAGAGTAGATAAACCTGGAGAGCCTGCAAATGGAGGAAGAACTCAGTGAATATGCCGAACGGCATGCTGAAATGATCAGTCTTTTTCCGGGCATCAGGCATGCAGGACCGGAAGAACACCTGGATAAACTCTCAAAAATTAAAAAAGCACTGGATATACCGGTTATCGGCAGTTTGAACTGTATCAATCCGGGTACCTGGGTGGATTATGCCGTGGAAATGGAAAAGACCGGTGTAGACGGGCTTGAACTAAACTTTTATGCCAACCCGGGCAATTTTGACAGGTCTTCAGACGATGTGGAAAAAGAACAATTACAGATACTTAAAGATGTAAAAAGCAAGGTGGGTATTCCCATCAGTGTTAAGTTGAGTCCCTTTTATTCAAACACACTGGCGTTTATTCGCCGGATGGATAAAGAGGGTGTGGCCGGGTTTGTTTTGTTTAACAGGTTGTTTCAACCGGATATCGATCTGAAAACACAAGACCATCACTTTCCGTTTAACCTCAGCCAGCCCGGATGATTTCCGAGGCAAACTTTCCAAAGCCAGGGTCAAAGACCCTTATGCTTATCAGCGGGCACAATATGTCGATTTGCTGATGAAGCCTTTTGAACTGCTTAAAAAATACCCGCAGGTATAAAGCAAGGCCCTTTTGTACCGGGTAATCCTAAATAACGTCGTTGTTGTCGTGCTGGGTAACAACCCTGAGCGTATCGTGTGCAATCACCAGTTCTTCATTGGTGGGAACCACCATGACCTTCACTTTTGAGTCGTGCTTGGAGATCATTTCCAGTTTGCCGCGCAACCCTGTGTTTTTCTCTGTGTCAAAAACCACCCCAATAAATTCCAGGTTCTTGCATATTTCCTCCCTTGTTTCGGGTCCATTTTCGCCGACACCCCCGGTGAATATGATCAGATCTACACCTCCCATGGCCGCAGCATATGCTCCGATATACTTGACGATCCGGTAAAAATACATATCCAGTGCCAACTGGGCCCTTTTATGGCCTTCGTGCCAGGCAGCATTTTCAATGTCACGCATATCGTATGATACACCACTTACACCCAATACCCCGCTCTTTTTGTTGATCAGATTATTTGCCTCATCGATGCTAAGTCCCTTTTTATTCATGATATAGAGTAGTGCACCGAGGTCCAGGTCACCTGTGCGGGTACCCATGATCAGGCCTTCGACTGGGGTCAGCCCCATGGATGTATCTACTGACTTCCCGTTCTTAATGGCGGTAATTGAAGCGCCGTTGCCCAAATGGCAGGTGATGGCCTTTACGTGGTCTTTGCGCATAAACAGGGCATCGCAGGCCTTTTCGAATACGTACTTATGACTGGTGCCATGGAAACCATAACGCCTGATCTTATCCCGCTCGTAAAGTTCATACGGGAGCCCGTACATATAAGCGTGCGGCGGAATGGTCTGATGAAATGCCGTGTCAAAAACAGCTACCTGCGGAATTTTTGGGACCAGTTTTTCCATCGACACAATGCCCTTAAGGTTTGCCGGGTTGTGCAGTGGGGCAAGTTCAATAACCTCTTTGATGTTTTTCTTCACTTCATTGGTAATCAACGCACTGGCGCTAAACTTTTCGCCACCATGCGCCACCCTGTGCCCTACTGCAATAATATCATTTACGCTTTTTATAACACCATGCTTGGGATCAAGCAATGCTTTTAATATCAGATTGATGCCAATTTCATGGTTCTTTACGTCCTGAATCAGCATATAGGGGTCTTTTCCCTTGGGCTGATGCTTGAACTCACTGTCTTTAAGGCCAATTCTTTCGAGTAAACCTTTGGCCAGCAATTCAGCGTTGTTGGCCATATCAATCAATTGATACTTAATGGAAGAGCTGCCACAATTGAGAACTAGGATTTTCATTTTCTTCAGATGGGTTTTTTTATGATATGTTGATAATAACAAATATAGTTTCAGATTATTGTCCGGCGGCCTGGTTTACGGTAATGGCCACCATGTTTACAATGTCATCAACGGAACATCCCCGCGAAAGATCATTGATGGGTGCCGCCAGCCCCTGCAATACCGGCCCGACAGCTGCGGCCCCGGCAAGCCTTTGCACTAGTTTATACGCAATGTTTCCTACTTCCAGTGTTGGAAATACCAGTACATTGGCTTTTCCGGCAATGGGGCTTCCGGGTGCTTTGCTTTTGCCGATTGATTCGACAATGGCGGCATCGGCCTGCATCTCTCCATCGATGAGCAGTGATGGCTCCATTCCTTTTGCAAGGCGGGTGGCTTCAATTACCCGGTCAACCATGGGATGTTTGGCGCTACCCTTGGTAGAAAAACTCAGCATGGCCACCCTTGGTTCTGCCCCCACAATGGCACGGGTGGTACGTGCCGTCATTACAGCGATTTCAGCCAGCTCTTTGGAACTGGGATCGGGATGGACCGCACAGTCTGCAAACACAATGATGCCATTTTCCCCCCAGTGATTCTCTTTCATGATCATTAAAAATGCCCCCGATACAACACTGATCCCGGGCAGAGTTTTGATAATCTGAAATGCCGGGCGCAATACATTTGCGGTGACATTCATAGCTCCGGCCACTTCACCGTCAGCAACTCCGTCTTTGATCAGCAGTGTAGCCAGGTACAAGGGGTCTTTCACCAGGGTTAATGCTTCATTTTTCGTGATCCCCTTGTGCAGTCTTATCTGGTAAAGCTTTTCTGCATAGGCTTCTTTCTCTTCAAATTGCTCCGGATTAATGATCCTGGCCTGTTCGATGAATTTTAGTTTGTTTGTGGCCGCTGCCCGCATGATGCTTTCCCGCTCACCCAGTAAAATAATGCGGGCAATACCCCCTGAAATGATTGCATCGGCTGCTTGCAAAGTACGCTCATCCAGACTTTCGGGAAGTACAATTGTTTTATTCTGTTTTTTTGCTTTTTGTTTGATTGATTCGATGAATTGCATCAATTATTAAAAGATTTATGAAGATGGATATGGTTGAAATTCAATGAGCAACAAAATTAGGATTAATTTAATTGTCATCAAAAAGATTTATGTTATTTTTTTGTTATCCCACACAAAAATTAATCCATATTTTGTGAAAAAAATAACATTCCCCGGAATGGCCACAAAAACCAGACCTTTTTTTATAGAAAAGGATTACTTTTGTAAAAAAAATGATGCTGCTTTCCCTGGTTTTTCAAGCATACGTATTACTTTTTGGTCCTGCAATGGTTTCGGCTCATGCTTATCCCGGGTTACAGGATACGGCGGATTTTCCGGCATATATTATCACTGACAGCGTATATATTTCAGATGATTTGGAAAATCAGGTATTTAGTAGTAGTGAGTTTTTCGACACACCCCATTTACTTGAACCCATTACAAATTATCAGGAAATTCCCATTGAGGAAACCATATCCAATGACTGGATTGCCGTTGTGTTTATTCTGTGTCTGGTTCAGCTGGCCATTGCCCGGTTTTTTTTCCCGGGACGCATCAGGCAATTGTTGATGGCCGTGTTTGGCTATCGTTTTTTTTCCTTTGTCGATAAAGAAGGCGTGATGTTCCGGGAAACACCCAGCTACCTGCTCATCATTAATTTTATTCTGGCCATTTCCCTCTTGTTATTGCAAACCCTGAAATATTTTGATTTGATTGCCCCCTGGCAAGACACCCATGATTTGTTAATCTTTGGATTGATTGTTTTGTTTTTCAGTGGTTTCTATTTGATGAAAAAATTGATGCTGGGCTTTCTTGCTTGGATATTCCATACCAGAAAGGCTACAATGGTATATTTTACTAACCTGTTTTTATTTAATCAATTTGTCGGATTGTTAATCCTTCCATTTATATTTTACCACGCTTTCAGCACCACCTATTATGGCTTGTATGCCTCTTGGGTCGTTGTTATTCTGTTTAATATTTATAAAATAATCAGGGGTGCTTTGCTGGGGTACCGGGTATCTGGTTTTTCTGTGTATTACTTATTTTTGTACCTTTGTGGCGTTGAATTGGCTCCTTTGCTGATACTGGGTAAAGCGGCGTCTGTATATTTGTTTAATCAATAAAGTTAGAGGAGAAGGACTTTGAAATTTAAACATGTTTTAATATCGCAACCACCGCCGGAGAATGATAAATCGCCCTATGCCGACCTGATCAATGAGTACAACCTGAATGTTTGCTTCCGGAAGTTTATCAAAATAGAAAGCGTTGGCGCCAGGGAATTCAGAAAGCACCGCATTCAGATTCCTGAACATACGGCGATTATTTTTACTTCAAAAAACGCTATTGATCATTTCTTCAGTTTGTGTGAGGAACTGCGTGTGCAGATCTCCGAACAGATGAAGTATTTTTGTACCTCTGAGGCCATCGCCTTGTACCTTCAGAAATATGTACAATTCAGGAAGCGCAAAATATTTTTTGGTAAGAATCATTTTTTTGACCTTTTGGATGTAATCAAAAAGCACAGGGACGAGAAATTCCTGTTTCCATGCGCCGAAAATCATAAGAAAGAGATCCCCCAACTGTTAAAGCAACAGAAAATTCAGTTCTCTGCAGCACCGATATACCGATCTGTTCCGGAAGACCTTTCGGATGTTGATATTGGCAAATACCAGATGCTGGTTTTCTTTAGTCCTTTCGGCATTCAGGCCTTGCGGTTGAATTTCCCGGAATATGAACAAGGGGATACCGTCATTGCCACATTCGGGAAAGCCACGCAAAAAGCCGCCGAAAAGGATGGCTTGAAGATACACATTATTGCACCAACCAAAACGGCCCCGTCTATGGTGATGGCCATGAAGGAATTCATGGAAAAACCGGGCAAATAATATTTTCCGGTTTTTTATTGTCCGATTCCCACAGAGGATAGCACGCTATGTATACTTTTAAAAAGAACGAACGGTTGGGCAATTTCCGGCTGCGTAGTTTGCTTTTCAGAAAGGGCAGGCATTTTTTTCAGCACCCGTTCCGTGTCGTTTATCTGTGCCTGCCCCGCGAAGATATCCCGATGATCTTTCAGCACCGGAAGGTATTTCCGAAAAACGGCTTATTCCCATATCCAGCCAAGTGCCTCATCGGTGTATCCGGGCGGCGAATTAAAAAGGCGGTTGGGCGGAATCGTGTCAAACGGCTGGTAAAAGAGGCCTACCGTAAAAACAAAAGCCCGTTTTACTCGTTTTTAGAACAAAAGGAGGCCAGATGCCTGTTCGCACTGATATATGCGGCAGACAAAGAAATGGGCTTTGATGATATAGAAAGCAGCCTTCAGAAATCGTTGCATAGGCTGCAGGAAGAGATAGAATCTGGTGGTCTGGATGGCCTGCATGCCTTGACCTAAAATTGATAGTTCGTGAAAGGCCTGTTATATGGAATAAAATACGCATTGGGATGGTTGTTCATAGGGCTGATACGCTTTTACCAGGGGGCCATATCACCTTATTTCCCACCGTCATGCCGGTACACGCCCACTTGTTCGCAGTATGGTGTGGATGCCATTAAGAAACATGGCCCGTTCAAAGGGGGCTGGCTGAGCCTCAAACGCATTGCTTCATGCCATCCGTGGGGAGGCAATGGCCATGACCCGGTCCCATAAACGAATTAAATATTACGTAAAAATGAACCAGATAAAAAAAATCTCTACCAAGATCAGATGGGTCTTTTTGATCCTGATCTTTACTTCATCTGCCATCGTGCTGACAAGTGCAGGCAGCAGAAATTTTGAGATCGTCAAGAATCTCGATATTTTTTCAAGCATGTTCAAGGAGCTTGTGGTGAATTATGTAGACGAAATCAATGTTTCTGAAATGATGAAATCAGGAATTGACGGCATGTTGTCAACCCTTGATCCGTACACTACCTTTATCACAGAGTCGGAAATTGAGGATGTCCGTTTTATGACCACAGGACAGTATGGCGGTATTGGTGCAGTGATCAGGCCCCGGGGTGACCACATCATGATCGTGGAGCCACACGAGGGTTTTTCTGCATTCAAAGCCGGTCTGCTGCCAGGCGATCTCATCCTGGAGATCAACGGCCAGTCAACCATGGGACGTGATGAAGATGAAGTCAGGGCCCTTTTGCAGGGACAACCCGGAACCACTTTGAGCCTTCTGATCGACCGGGATGGGGAGCTATGGTCAACAAGCCTGGAACGCGAAGTGGTCCGTATAGACAACATCCCTTATTACGGAATGCTCAATGAACGAACCGCATATATCAAACTATCGGGGTTTACCCAACGTGCCAGCCGTGAGGTCAGGAATGCCTTTCTGGAATTATACGAAGAGAACAAACCCGAAAGCCTTATCCTGGATTTGCGTGACAATGGTGGCGGATTGCTGCATGAGGCAGTTAACATTACCAACCTTTTTATTGAAAAGGATCAACTGGTTGTAAGCACCAAAGGGCGTCTGCCAGACCGAAGCACCACGCATCGGACCCTGAATGACCCCATAGATGTAGATATATCCCTGGTGGTAATTGTAAACCGTCGCAGTGCTTCGGCATCAGAGATTGTGGCCGGAGCCATCCAGGATTTTGACAGGGGTGTAATCATTGGCAACAGGACTTTTGGCAAAGGGTTGGTGCAGAATGTGGTCCCGTTGAGTTATAACACCCAGCTCAAAGTAACCGTTGCCGAGTATTTTATTCCCAGCGGGCGTAGCATTCAGGCCATCAACTATGCAGAAAGGCGGGCAGACGGCAGCGTGGCTGAAATTCCGGATTCGCTGAAAATGCCTCACCAGACCAGGGGTGGAAGAAGGGTTTATGACGGGGGAGGCATCGATCCTGACATCCGTGTTACAAGGCCCGCATTGAGCAATGTTGCCCGCGGACTGTCGGGGGAATTTAAAATATTCGACTTTGCTACAAAATTTCAGCGTCTGCATGATACGCTTCCCGGGCCGGAATCATTTTTTATTACCAACGATTTGTATGAGGACTTTTTAGGGTTTATTGCAGGACACGATTTCACCTATGATACAGATAGTGAAAATGTTTTGAAAGACCTGAAAAAGGCTGCAACCGGTGATAAATACTTTGCGGCCATAGAAGAAGAATATTACCGGCTCCAGCAAATGATCCAGGACGAAAAAGCACAGGATCTGATTACTTTTCGTCAGGAGGTTGAACAATTATTGCGCGAGGAAATTGTATCCCGCTATTATTACCAGAAGGGACGGGTGATTGTTTCACTGGCTTCCGATCCAGACGTGGAAAAAGCCCTTGAACTGTTGGCTGACCAAACATTTTACCGCAATATCCTGGCCGGCATTGAATGAACCAATTGCTTTGCTGATGAGTGTGACATACAGACGAAACATGCATCAATGGATTTATTTCGGAGGGCTGACTCTCCTGGCCATCGGATTACCTTCTTCGGTTTTTTTGATGAGCGTATCGCAGATTATCCTGTTTTTAAACTGGCTGATCGAAGGTCGTTTTGGGGAGAAATTCAGGCGGTTTTTTGACAACAAAGCCGCCATGATATTCGCTTCCATTTACCTTGTGCACATCGTGGCGCTGTTTTATTCATCCAACTGGGATTACGGGGTCAGCACCCTGCGTACCCGCCTGCCCATATTTCTGCTCACCCTCGTGGTGGTTTCTTCCGGATCGCTTCCAAAAGGATTTAAGCGCTGGATTTTGCTGGCCTTTTCCGGCTCCATTACGGTGGTTTCGTTTTTTAGCCTCTATGTATATTTTGCCGGGAATTTCATCGACTACCGCGAATTATCGCCCTTTGTGTCTCATATCCGTTTGAGCCTGATGGTGGCCTTATCGGTATTTTCCCTCTTATATCTTGCCGGTCGCGGTTTTCGCGGCCACCGGTTTTGGCAGGTTTTTTCATACGGGCTGGCCGGTTATCACGTGTTTTATCTTGTGTTGCTGCATTCCTTATCGGGTGTAGCTGTATTTCTGGCAGTGATCATGGTTCTGGCAGTCAGACAGGTTCTGACAATGCCTTATCCGTGGCGGGCGGCTCTGATTGCGGCGGGTTCACTCTTTGTGATCGCTGCCGGTTTGCTGTTGGCCTTGTTGTGGAGCAATGTCACAAAAAAGGAGGCGATCAGTCCTGGTGCACTGGAAGAATTTTCCTCGCTGGATACACCCTATACGCATAACGTGGATAACCCCTTGCGGGAGAACGGTTACCAGGTATACATTTACCTGGCAGAGGAAGAGCTCAGGGAAGCCTGGAATCGTTACAGTGAACTTGATTATGATGGCTATAACCACCGGGGGGAACCCGTGAGGCATGTCTTGTTAAGGTATATGAGTTCATTGGGCTTACGTAAAGATGCCAGTGATTTTAAAGAATTAAGCGACAGGGATTTGCAGGCTATCGAAAAGGGCATCGCCAATGTCAGGTATACCACCTGGCCTTGGGTCGTTACACGCCTTCATCAAAGCATGTGGGAGATTCAGCAATACCGGCTTACGGGTGATTCTGCCGGGCACAGCCTGGCCCAGCGGCTGGAATTCTGGAAAGCGGCATGGGAAGCCATCAAGAAAAAACCCCTGCTGGGGTGGGGCACCGGTGATATCAGGGAGGCATCACAATACGGTTTGGAACAAATCAACACTTCACTGCAGTTTGAACGTTGGATGAAACCGCATAACCAATACCTGTCCTTTGCTGTATTGTTCGGAATTCCCGGTGCACTATGGATCTTGTTTGCTATGGTATATCCGGCCAGGAAACTCAACCGTTTCAGACACCTTCCTTTTCTTGCCTTTTTTGTGATATTATGGATATCTATGCTCAATGAAGACACCATCGACACCCAGGCAGGCCTTTCCTTTTTTGTGTTTTTTCATAATTACTTTTTGTTTTTGAAAGACCATGAAGAATAAATTCTTTGATTTTATTGATAAGTACAGGGATACAGTGTCCCGTCTGGAAAAGAAAAAACATGTGGCATATTTTAATGCGGCGGTTACGGGCAAAAAGAGATACTATAACCTGTATGCCAGGCTAGAAATAGACCATGCCCGGTTTCTGAGAGCCGATGGCAGTTATGGGTTTCTGGACGGACTGCAGAAACCCGGAGCCCTGGATGATGCACTGCTCAAGCGCCAGGCAAAAATCCTGCACCATATATACAAAGCCCACCAACTTCCTGGTGATCTCCAGGAAGCCATCATACACCTTGAAACGCAAGTGGCCAATAAATTTTCCCTTTTCCGTGCTGAGGTGGATGGCCACCGGCTTACCGATAACCAGGTAGAGGACATTTTGGAAACTTCAACCGACCCGGCAGCAGTGGAAAAGGCCTGGAAGGCTTCAAAAATGGTGGGCGGACTGGTGGAGGCGGATGTGCGCAGATTGGTTGAGATGCGTAACCAGGCGGCCAGATTGCTCGGTTATCCCGACTACCACGACATGAGCCTTCGATTAAGCGAGCTTGACCCTGCAAAGGTGATTGCCTTGTTTGATCAATTGGACAAATTGACGGCCAAGGGTTTCGGGAGGGTTAAAGATCGTGTGGACAAATTCCTGGCGGATAAATTCGGTATAGATATTTCAGATCTGCGCCCCTGGCATTACCAGAACAGGTTTTTTCAGGAAGCCCCGAAGATAAACACACTGGATCTCGATAAATATTATGCCGACAAGGACCTGGTTACTTTAACTGCCAGGTATTTTGAAGGCATCGGGATGCCTGTGGACGATTTGATCAAAAACAGTGACCTGTTCGAAAAACCCGGAAAAAACCAGCATGCTTTCTGCATCCATATAGACCGATGTGGTGACGTCCGGGTTTTGTGCAACATAAAACCAAACAGGAAATGGATGAATACCATGTTGCATGAGTACGGACATGCGGTGTATGAAAAATATTACGCAAATGATTTACCTTTTATACTGCGTGAACCTGCCCATATTTTTACCACCGAAGCCGTGGCCATGTTTTTTGGCCGACTGGCTTCTGATCCGCACTGGATGTCTGCCATGGGCATTATCAGACCTGGGGAGGCCGCAGTAATTACCCCTCTGGCCACAGAAAATATGCAAACAGAGCAATTGCTGTTTTCGCGCTGGGCACAGGTAATGTATCGCTTTGAGCAATCCATGTACGCCGATCCCCGGCAGGACCTGAACCAACTGTGGTGGTCATTGGTGAATAAATACCAGGGGCTGGCCCCGCCCGATGATTTGTCTTATCCGCACTGGGCCTCCAAGATCCATGTGGCTACAGCGCCATGCTATTACCATAATTATTTGCTGGGCGAATTGCTTGCTTCGCAGCTCTATGCCTGTATAGAAAAACAACTGCCAGTCCGTCCGGAACAGCAAGGCGGGGGATATGTTGGGTCACCTGTTATCGGGAAGTTTTTCCGCGAAAAGGTTTTTGCCCCTGGGGCACGTTATCACTGGTCGGAGATGATCCGCCAGGCAACTGGCAGCGAACTGAATCCGGAATTTTATGTCAGGCAGTTTGCCGTTTAAAACCCCTCTGGTTTGAGTTCTGCCAGCCTCAGGTGGGCTTCTTCCCAAATAGATTCTTGTTCACGGATCTGTTTTTTCAGGGCTTCGTATTCGGCAAATACCTGGCCGCTATCCACCTTTCCCTGGTCCAATGATGGATTGGCAATGATTTGCTCCAGGGCCCGGGCTTGTTTTTCCAGTGTTTCGATTTTGGTCTCGCAATCGCTTATGCTTCTTTCCAGTCGCCTGACTTCCCTTTCATAATCTTTTTTCTGTTCGTATGATTGGCGACCAGGCGACGCTTTGTCGCTGCCCGGACTAATTTTGTTTGTCGCTGCTTCCAAGGCATTGAGGGATTCGATGCGCCGGCTGGCAATAAAGTCGTATATATCCCCGAAAAACTCCCTGATACGGTGATTTCTGAATTCAAACACCTTGTCTGTAAGCCCCTGCAAAAAGTCACGATCGTGCGATACTGCGATGATGGTGCCGCCAAATTGCAACAATGCATTCTTCAAGATGTCTTTTGAACGCATATCCAAATGATTGGTGGGCTCGTCAAGTACCAGCAGGTTCACAGGTTCAAGCAGTAATTTGGCGATGGCCAGGCGGGCTTTTTCACCGCCCGACAACACCTTGACCCTTTTTTCGATATCGTCGCCGCTGAACAGGAATCCACCCAAGATGCTGCGTATATGTTTGCGTACATCACCGACGGCCACATCGTCCAGTGTCTGGTATACGGTTTTTCCGCCATCCAGATATTCCGACTGATTCTGGGCGAAGTATCCGATCTTTACCTGGTGACCCAGCCTTATGACACCCTGGTGTTGAAGATCACCAATGATGATGCGGGCAAGGGTAGTCTTCCCCTCTCCGTTTCGTCCCACAAAAGCAATGCGCTCCCCCCGTCCGATAATGAAATTCAAAGCCCCGAGCACTTCTTTTTCGCCATAATGCTTGCTGATGTTTTTGGCTTCCAGGCTTATTTTCCCCGAGGGTGGGGCTTCCGGAAAGCGAAAATGGATGGCGCTTTTATCCAATTCGTCCACTTCGACCTTCTCCATTTTTTGCAGCAATTTCACTTTCGACTGCACCTGGCGCGCCTTGGTGGCCTTTGCCCGGAAACGGCTGATAAAACGCTCAATATGAGCAATTTCGCGCTGTTGGTTATTGAAGGCTGCCATCTCGCGCTCCATTCGTTCCTGGCGCAGCAATTCATAATCGGAATAACAGGCCTTGTAATCATAGAGGTTGCCCAGGCTCAGCTCCAGGGTGCGGCTGGTGATGGTATCCAAAAATGTCCGGTCGTGTGAGACCAGCATCACTGCACCGGGATAATCCAGCAGGAAGTTTTCCAGCCACTGGATGGATTCGATATCCAGGTGGTTGGTAGGCTCGTCGAGCAGTAAAAGTTCCGGGCTCTGCAACAACAACTTGGCCAGTTCCACGCGCATTTGCCAGCCGCCACTAAACTCAGCCAGGGGCCTTTCCATATCACTTCGTTCAAAACCCAGGCCCAGCAACACTTTTTCGGCCCTTGCCCTTTGGGTACTACCCCCCATAAGTTCGTATCGTTCGCTTGCTTCGGCCAGTTTTTGTGTCATCTGCCTGTAGGCTGCGCTTTGATAGTCTGATCTTTGGGTAATTTCTTCGGTGAGATTTCTGATTTGCTTCTCCAGTGCTTTGACTTCCAAAAATGCATTCAGGGTTTCTTCCAGCACCTGCTGCCGGCTGTGAAAGTGCATTTCCTGGGGCAGGTATCCCACTGTGCTGCCCGATGGCATGCTCACTGTCCCGTTTTCCGGCCGGAATTGTCCGGTGATGATCTTCATCAATGTGGTTTTCCCGGCACCATTCTTTCCCACCAGCCCGATCCGGTCGCGCTTGTTAATGATAAATGTAACATCATCAAAAAGCACTTCGCCGGAGAATTGGACGGACAGCTTGCTGACGGAGAACATTTGAGTTATGAGTTATGAGTTATGAGTTTCAGGTGAAGTTCCTTTAGTTGTTCGGGGGCAACGGGGCTGGGACTGTCGATCATCACATCGCGGCCGGCGTTATTTTTCGGGAAGGCGATGTAGTCGCGGATGGTTTCGGAGCCGCCGAACAGAGCACACCAGCGGTCGAATCCGAAAGCAACGCCGCCGTGGGGCGGGGCGCCGAACTGAAAGGCCTGCATCAGGAAGCCGAACTGGTTCTGTGCTTCTTTGGGGGTGAATCCAAGCACTTCAAACATTTTTTCCTGCAAGGGGCGGTCAAAGATCCGTATGGAACCACCGCCGATCTCCACACCATTGATCACCATATCATAGGCGTTGGCGCGCACCTTGCCCGGATCTTTGTCCAGCAGCGGGATATCCTCCCTGATGGGGGAGGTGAATGGGTGATGCATGGCGTAAAAGCGTTGTGTTTCTTCATCCCATTCCAGCAGGGGAAAGTCTGTGACCCACAGGCATGCATACATATCGGGATCGCGCAATTCAAGGCGCCTGCCCATTTCCAGGCGCAATTCGCCCAATGCCTTGCGTGTGGCATCCGTGTCTCCGGCCAGGATCAGCAAAAGATCGCCGGGCCTGGCGCTAAACACATCAGCCCACGATTTCAGCTGTTCCTGTTTAAAAAACTTATCTACCGACGACTTAAAACTGCCATCCGGATTGTATTTCACATATACAAGGCCTTTGGCACCGATCTGTGGCCGCTGCACCCATTCAGTGAGGGCATCCAGCTGCTTGCGGCTGTATTCTGCACAACCTTCGGTACAGATTCCCACCACAAGTTCAGCGTTGTCGAATACCTTAAACCCTTTGTCTTTGGTCAGTTCATTAAGCTCTTCGAAGCGCATCCCGAACCGGGTGTCCGGCTTGTCGGTGCCGTAAAATCTCATAGCATCCTGGTAGCTTATGCGATTGAATTCAACATGGTCGACACCTTTCACGGACTTGAAAAGATGTTTTGCAAGCCCCTCAAAGGTTTCCAGCACATCGTCGCGCGTTACAAATGACATCTCGCAGTCGATCTGGGTAAATTCGGGCTGGCGATCGGCGCGCAGGTCTTCGTCGCGAAAACATTTCACGATCTGGAAGTAACGGTCGAGGCCACCCACCATAAGCAACTGCTTAAAGGTTTGTGGTGATTGTGGCAGTGCATAGAACTGGCCTGCATGCATGCGTGACGGCACCATAAAATCGCGGGCCCCTTCGGGTGTTGACTTGATCAATACCGGTGTTTCCACTTCGATGAATTGCTGATCGTGGAGGTATTTACGTGTTTCCAAAGCCATCCTGTGGCGTAGCTCCAGGTTGCGGCGCACCACCTCGCGACGGATGTCCAGGTAACGGTACTTCATGCGAAGTTCGTCCCCGCCATCGGTGTCTTCCTCGATGGTAAAGGGTGGGGTCTGGGCTTTGTTAAGTACTTTAACTTCTGACACGATAATCTCAATGTCGCCCGTGAGCATTTTGGGGTTCTTGTTGCTGCGTTCTGTCACCTTTCCTGTGATCTGCAAAACATATTCCCGCCCCAGTTCCCGGGCTTGTGTGCATAGGGTTTTATTGGTATTCATATTGAAGGCCAGCTGGGTGATGCCGTAACGGTCGCGCAGGTCGATAAAAGTCATGCCGCCCAAATCACGCGCACGCTGCAACCAGCCGCAGAGTGTAACTTCTTTTCCGGTGTCCTTGATGCGGAGCTCTCCGCAGGTATGTGTTCTGAGCATATGGGTCTGATTTATGTTACAGAGGGCAAAGGTAGGAAGATTGTTGAAACAATTCCGGCTGTTATTGTTTAATAAGCTCTTCCATCCATTCATACAAAATGTCCACAATGCCGGGATGGAAATTGTTGAGTTGGTATTCACGGTCGTTGCGGACGGAGATGGAGTGCTCCAGATCTTCTACATAGGTAAAAGCATGGTCGATATCAGGTATACGCATAAAGGTGGCCTTTCCCGGATTGTAGTGATTTACAATGTCGGCAATGAGCTGGTGTTCATAGGGATTGAAGGCCACGTATTCGCCTTTCCCATGCATTGACAGGACGTGGGACCTGGTCTGGCTCCAGGCGGCAAAAAGCCGGGTATCCTGTAGTTCCTGCCAGAAGGTATAGTGGCGTCCATTCATAAAACCACTCGCTTTGCCTTTTAATTCCATGGCCTGGCCATTGCGAAAAACCTCCAGTGTGATATCATCACCTTCCTGCAGGCAAACCAGCAGAAGAATCAATAAAATGCCTGGTGTTTTCATAGGATCAAGTTTAATTGATTGACTGATTCATTGTTTAATACCCGTCTTCGATTCCTTTTTTGATGGCCGGCACCCCCTCTTTCATCCATACAGGCATGGGTTCATCTTTCAGGTAATGGTCAAAAAACTGGTACATCCGTATACTGAGGTCCATCATATTGGGCCTGCGTGTCAGGTTGTGGGCTTCGTCGTTATAATTTAGCATCCATACAGGTTTGTCGAGCCGCCGCAACGCCATAAAGTATTCGATGCCCTGATACCACGGTACCGCCCCATCGGCATCGTTGTGCATCATCAGAAGCGGGGTGTTGACCCTGTCGGCAAAAAAGACCGGTGAATTTTCAATATACCGGAGTGTCTTGTCCCATATGGTGCCGCCGATGCGGCTTTGGGTTTCTTCGTACTGGTAAATCCGGCTCATGCCGGTGACCCAGCGGATGCCGCCGTAGGCACTGATCATATTGCTTACCGGGGCCCCGGCCATGGCGGCCTTATACATATCGGTGCGGGTGATCAGCCATGCGATCTGATATCCAGCCCAGCTTTGTCCCTGAAGGCCTATATGTTCGCTGTCAATAAAGTCAAACTGGCTGAGCATGGCCTTGGTGCCACTAACAATGGCATCATAGGCGCTTTGCCCGGGATAGCCTGTCCTGTAACGAATGTCGGGAACGAAAACGATATATCCGTTGCTCACACAATACGACCGGTTGATGGTAGACCGGCTGGGGGCTGGCACCTGATGAAAATGCAACCCGTCGGATGAACGTTCATAGAAGTATACGATCATTGGGTATTGTTTGTCCGGGTCGATGTTTTCCGGCAGATAGAGCAAACCCTGCAGGGAATCACCGGCAAAAGACAGCCATTCCACCAATTGCACATTCCCCCAGAGATACTTGTCTTGTTGGGGATTGGCATCCGAGATCCGGCGCGGGTTGTTAAAAAACAGGTCACTCACCCAGAGGTTGGGATAGGTTTTAAAAGTGCTTTTCTGCCAGAGCAGGACTTCTGCATCACTTGCCTTGCGTGGGCGAAAAAAGCGTATATCATCCATCACTATCTGTTCGGGCTTGTCAGGGCGGTGCATCCATATATTATAAAAACCGCTCTGTTTATTGAAGATATGAAAAGCTGACAGCATAATGCGTTCGTGTTGCCCGATATGGACTTTGTCCGGGTCAAGTTCTGCAATGCGGAAACGGATGTTGTTTTCGCGTCCGTAACCACTTGTCAGGGATACAGGTGTTTCCGTTCCAGTGGGATCTACCCGCCAGATATCGAAGCGGTCATAAATGAGCACAAAGCGGTCGTCTTCCACCCAGCCTGCAATACCATGCGGGTCCGGATCACTGGGCGTATCATGCAATTCGTCATACAAGGGGTAGGGAATGGCCTCAGTGATATTTATCGCATTATGTTCACCCGGCGATAGCGTATACCAATTCCGGTCTGCCTGGTTATAATACAGCAGGAAGCTCCCGCCGGGTGAAAGCCTTGGATCGCCGGTGGTTGAACGGTGCACAGATCCCCGGTGTTTTTCCAGTACCATGGTGTGCTCTCCTGTCAAAACATCCACCAGGTAAACATCCCGGTATTCGCCTGATTCAAAAGAATTTGGAATGAGATAGGGCAGTTTTGACTCACCCATTTCCAGTCGGCCGTCGCCATATTGCCGGGTGCTTACATCGGGCATTTTTTTGTCGGCCAGTTGCACCATCTGTCCGTCATTAAAATGATAAACAGCAATATAGGCGCGCTTTTTCTCACTTTCTGCCTGTACCAGTTGCATGGGTTGAATCAGCGGATCCCTGTAATGCCATATATCGAGCCGGTGCTTTTCCTCCGGAAGCAGTGTGTCTTCCGGTTCGGGCAATGGCGTGGGTGCTGTTCCGAAAAAAAGCCTGGTACCCTCCTTGGTAAAATCAGGGGATAGGTGTTCACTGACACTCCAGCCATCGGGCATTCCGGACTTGTCCGGATCAACAATGGCCATCGCAGCGTCATCGCCTTCCTGCCAGTGAAACAGGCTATAGATGTACGGTTCATCATCATTTTCAGAAAATAAAAATGCTGTTTGTGTGCCCTGGCTGTCAACGGCGATCTGCCGTATGCGTCCCTGATTTTCAAAAATGGTTGCCGGCGTTTGTGTTTCAGTGTTGAATACCTGAAGGCCATAGCGCCCGTTTTGGTCAAGGGCCTGGATAAAAACAACCATCCGGCCATTTTCTGATAAAACATAGTCGGTCACGTGGTCGAACGAATGCCTTATCTGATTGACAGGGTTAAAAATAGTGAGCTGCGTGCCTGTAAGGGTGTCGCCGGTCATTTCGGCCATTTGAAAAACCATCCACGACGATATTTCTTTGGCAACAGCGAACGACTGCACATTGTCTGTCACCACGTGTTCATCATCAAACAGACGCTTGATGCCCAATTGGTTCTTGGGCATTTCAATGCGGTGTTTGTCTTCCACTTTTGCCTGGCGGACATCTTTTTCTTTCGGAAAAATCAGGTATGCTACAAAATCAGATCCCGGAGAAAAAACGGCACGGCTACCACGGGTAATGGAGTCTTGTTCATTTGTCAGGAGGTTCACCAGGATTAAACAGCCATCCCCTTTTTGCGGGTTCACTTCATAATTTGCCCAGCGTCCATCGGCAGATAACTGCGGCCTGGAAATGTTTTTCCAGTCATCGTATACCGTATGGTCGAGCGGGATCTTTTCCGTGAGGGCAAAGCCCGGAAGGGAAATAGCAAAGGTCAGAATAAGATGCAGTAAGAACAGTTGTCTTTTCATTTGATTATTCAATTTACATTGGTTATGAATTATTTTGGTTCGGACGGATATTATTTTTTTGATTGGAGTTCGGGCAAAAGCTCTTCCTTCACCCATTTGAACCCGGGTTCAAATTCGAGTGCCTTTTCAAGAGTGGCCTTGGCGGCTGTTATATCCCCCGTGCCCTCATGGGCATTGGCAAGGGAAACAAGGGTGCTCAGGTAAAGCCAGCGGTGGTTGTTTTGTATGTTCTGCTCAAACAGTGATACCGCTTGCGAATAATATTCAATGGATCTTTTTTTTGAGCCCCCGAAAATGGCTGGTGCAAAATACAACATATTTCCTTTTTCGAGATATCCCCGGGGATAATCAGTCCGTAGTTCAATGGCTTCATTGATCAGTCGCTCGCTGGCAATACCCAGCTGCACACTGCGCCAGGGCCGAATTGCCATGTGGTAAGCATAGAATGCTGCCCGGAATAACCTGGAGGCCGCATCGTAGCCCGGTGCGTTTTCAAGTATCTCCAGATATTTTTCTGCTTTGTTCAGCAAGGACCTGCCTTCTGTTTTCCTGTCCGAACCCAGATAGTACCCGATGAGACCGTATTGCGACAGCAGGATATCATACAGCAGGGCATCGTCGGGCCTTAGCGAGTATTCAAATTCCATGGTTTCCAGTGTGCTTTCCCATAGTGACATGCGGTCTTCCACATAAGACCGGTAGATCAGGTTCTGGCAGGTTAGCCCGACACAAGGCCTCTCCTGTGGCCAGGCCTGTGTTTGCCAAAAGAGTAACAGCAAGAGGGTCACTGTGCTCAGGCGTCTATATAGCGTCCTTTCCATATGTTTTTCTTTTGTGACTTATTGTAAAGGGCCATGATCATAACCACGACAAAAACAAGTTGCTGCAGCGGAGCTGTCAGGGTATTGTGCATGATGCTTTGTTTACTTGCAAAGGCAACCAGCATCCTGATCATCAGGGTGGCGGCCAGGTAGGCAACAGCCCATGGTGTCCCCATTGCCAGCCATACAGGAATTACCCCAAAAGTGGTGATCAACGCATAAAAAAGCCCCAGCAGGGTGCTGAAACCAAAAAATGCCATCACGTTTTTCGAAAAACCCTGCATGGCTTCATGCAATGACCGGTACATCCGGCATTGCACCTGGCCTTTACTCAGTATGGTGTGAATGCGCAGGCCTTGTTTCTTCATATAGCGTGCAATGGCAATGTCTTCCACGGCCTTATTACGGAATAACTGATGGAAATGGTTTTGCCTGTATATTTCTGCATCAAACAAGATGAATTGTCCGTTGGCTGCGGCCAGTGATGGATGGCGGGATGTCCTTGTCAAAATCAGTGGAAGCAGGCTTACCAGTATCCAGTTCATCAGCGGAACACTCAGTTTCTCGCCCGGGCTGTACATGATTTGCTGAGGGAATATAGAAAACATGGCCAGGCAGTGTTTTTGCAAATGGGCCAGCGAATCGTTCAGCAGGCTTTTGCCCATACGTACGTCGGCATCTGCAAACAGGAAATAATGGCCGGTGGCCTGTTGCGCCAGTTGATGGCAGGCATGGTTTTTCCCAAGCCAGCCTTTGGGCAGTTCCCTGCCTTTAATAAGCCGGATGCGGGAATCTTTCCGGGCACAGGCAAGTACAATTTCAGACGTACGGTCAACAGAGAGGTCATCATAAACCAAGCATTCCCATTGTGTGTATTCCTGGACAATGATGCTTTCAAGCAAGGCCCCGATGTTTTGTTCTTCGTCGCGGGCCGGGATCAATATAGAAATTGTTTGTTTGCTCCCGGGATCACCCGTTTGAAGCCACTGGCGCGTGAGCAGGTTGGCGGCAGCCACCATTAACCGACACCCGGTAAAAATCAAAACAAAGAGTGCGAGGTAAAACATGGGATTCAAATTGGGGTAAAAATACACAAAAAGGTGCAGATCAGATATACGTTGAGTGCAGGATAACGGTGCGCAGACTGAAAACTGCCTTGCGGAAAAAGAAGGAGCAGGTTTTTGGGTTTTGAAAGGATTTTTGTGGCATATTTTAACGAATGCAAGGCGCTCAGGCTGTTTTTTCGTATGGAGAAGGCGCCAAGTTTCCTCAAAAAAGACCGCTTATGCAGTTCTTCTTCCAGCATCATCACATGCATCTTGCGTTTAAACACCAAATTGTTTACCCTTTGCGCAATGAACAAAACATCAAAAAAAAGTACGAATGCTTTGTTGTGTTTGGCTTTGATCATATTATAGCAGCCTGAGGGTCACATTTAATGCAAGAAAAAAGGCAAACCGCACCCCAAAAAGCCAGGGGGCAACGCGGTTGCCTGTCTTGATCTTTGCCAGATGCATGGTGGCAAGAAAAACAAGGGATATGATGAACCAGGCCTGGTAATTCTGCATGGGTGCGAGCACATGCTCCCAATGCCAGGTTTCCCAGTTCCACATATCGAGACGCATGGCCACCGGCTCCATCACAACGTCGTAGGCCACCAGCAAGATGGCGGCGGCAATGGCTTTGAGCAGCCAGAAGAGCCGGATTCTTTCCATTATTGCAAATACACAGTAAACAAGCATCATCCAATTGATCCCGATAATCAGCGGGGTGTTAAATGCTTGCAATCCCAGAGCACTGCCGTACCAATACGCGCCGAACACATGGCCCGTCAGCACGCCAAGCACTTCAATAAGATATCCGGTAATGGCAATAAAGATCAGCACAATGGCGTCGGCCGAACGCCATGTGCGGTGAAAAAATAAGAGAATGGCTGTGCTCAGCAACAAAGACAGTGGCATCAATCCGGTGAATACCTCGCGTGAGACGGGCAGGCTCAACCCAACAAATCCTACCAGGTAATACACCACAAAAAAATATCCGGCAACCCGGACTGTTTTACTTTTTGTCATATCGCTGAAATTTCTTTGTCAATAATTTTTGCCGAGGCCAGACACAAGGGGATCCCCCCGCCAGGGTGTACACTTCCGCCTGTAAAATAAAGGGTTTTTATTGAATGTTTAAAATTTGGATGCCGGTAAAATGCGGCAAATTTATTGTTGGAACTCAAGCCATACAGGGAACCGTTATAGGACCCGGTATCGTTCTCAATACTCCGCGGATCGGCATGGGATTCTGTTACAATGTGTCGTTCAATATCCACTCCCAGTATTCGTTTGATTTTTGAGACGATGTGTTTACGTGCATTGCATACCATGGAATCCCACTCCTGTCCTGTGTTTTCCGGGGCGTTGATCATCACATACCAGTTTTCCTGTCCTGTTGGGGCGTCATCCGGGACTTCCCTGGCACTTATAAAAATATATACAGTGGGATCGCCGGTGATGCTTTTTTCACTGAATAAATGACGGAATTCTTTTTCATAGTCTTTGGAAAACAAGATGTTGTGCAATGACAATTCCGGAAAGTTTTTGTTCACCCCCCAATAAAAGATCAGTGCTGAACTGGAGCGTTCATGTGATAGCAGTTTTTTGGGAAGCGGATGCGCCGGAAGCAGTTTTTTATAGAAGTTCACCACATCCACATCGCTTACGATGAGATCAAAATCAACGTCCTTGCCTCCGGCCCGTAAACCGGTTGCCCGCCTGTTTTGCACCCTGACAGATTCCACCGCTGTGTTGAAATGAAATTGTACGCCCACTTCTTTGGCAAAATCATCAGAATTATGCCAGGCATTGATCACCGTACCGTCTTCCCAGAAATATCTGCAGCTGGCATCCAGAAGTTTACAGGTAAAATAATTGCGTGGGTCTTTCCCGCATAACTCGAAAAGCTCTGTCACCAGTTCGGGAAGGGTAAACAACGAGGGGCCGGTATCGAAGCGGAATCCACCGTGGCGGCGTTCAGATAATTTTCCTCCGGGCCCTGATGCCTGTTCAAAAACCTGCACCAGATAACCTTTGGCAGCCAGGCGGATTGCAGAGGCAATTCCTGCCACCCCTGAACCTATGACCGCACTTTTTTGTTTCATATTGCAAGATATTCATTATATTCACAACCAATATACTAAAAATGAAAAAAGCAGTCGTTGTGGGTACTGGATTGGGTGCCATGACCTCAGCCCTTCGTTTGGCAAGCCGTGGATATGCCGTTGAAATGGTGGAAAAATACCATCAGCCCGGCGGCAGACTTAACCAGCTGAAAAAAGATGGCTTCACCTTTGATTTGGGACCGACTTTTTTCAGCATGACCTATGAATTTGAGGAATTCCGCAAGGATGTGGTCCTGAACAATTTACCTTTTACCTTCCGCGAATTGGATGTGCTGTATGCCGTTAATTTCAGGGGATCCGACAAACGCTATATGATTTATCGCGACCTTGACCGCCTTGCCAGGGAGTTTGAAGCGGTGGAGCCGGATTTCCGCCAGAAGATGGACAAATTCCTGACAGAGGCAGCCAGGTTTTTCCACGACACGGAATACCTGGTCCTGAAACGAAACTATGATTCCCTGTTTCAATACCTGTTAACCCTGCTCCGGGTCCCCGTGAGGCATTCGCCCAAATTGCTGCGCTCGGTATGGTCAGAGATGGAGCGGCATTTTGAATCGCGCGAAGTGAAAGAGATCTTTTCACTGGTGGCTTTTTTCCTGGGGGCAGCCCCTTTTGATACCCCGGCCATCTATACCATTTTGTCATACACCGAATTGGTGCATGATGGCTATCATAATGTGGTGGGTGGAATGTACAAGATCGTGGATGGTTTGCGCAAAGAACTTGACAAGGCCGGTGTATTGATGCATTTTGATACGGAGATTGTGGATTACAGGCAAGAGGGAGGGAAAATCACGGCCATGATCGACCAGCATGGGAAGGCCTGGGAATCCGATTTTTTTGTTGTGAATGCCGATGCCGCCTGGTTCCGGCACAAGATTTTTAAGCGAAAAAAATTCTCTGAACCCCGGATGAATAAACTGCAGTGGACGCTGGCACCGTTTACCATGTATCTCGGGCTGGACACCAAACTGCCTGATGTGCCATTGCATAATTATTTTCTTGGGGACAATTTCAAGGAGTATTCGGGCAAGATTTTTAAGAACGCCATGAAGCTTGACCAACCTTACTATTATATGAATGTGGTGTCGAAGTCTGATCCTGAAAGTGCTCCTGAAGGCTGCGAAAGTGTATTCGTACTTTGTCCGGTACCCGATATGCGTTTTAAGCCGGACTGGTCGGATCGCGAGCAGGTCGCTGCCAATATCATCGGCGACTTGTCAGGTCGAATCGGCATTGATCTGCAAAAGCATATCGTATCCCAAACCCTGATGACCCCGGTTGAATGGCGTGACTCATTCAATTTATATAAGGGCAGCGGCCTTGGTCTGGGGCATAACCTGGACCAGATCGGTGGTTTCAGGCCAAAAAACGTTGATGAAGAATTTGCAAACGTCTTTTATGTCGGGGCATCCACTGTGCCAGGCACCGGATTGCCCATGGCCGTGATCAGCTCAAAATTGCTTGTAGAACGTATAACCAGGGCATATGGACCTTTACACACGTAATGCACTGAAATGTGGCGAAATCACCACAAAGAACTACAGTACTTCCTTTTCGATGGGGGTTCGCACACTGGATAAAAAGTACCGTCCGGCCATCTACGCCATTTATGGATTTGTGCGTTTTGCCGATGAGATCGTAGATACATTTCATGATCAGGACAAGGCCTCATTGCTCAGGGATTTTAAGGAAAGGACCTATGAGGCCATCGATCAGAAAATGAGCACCAACCCGATACTGCACGGTTTTCAGTGGGTGGTGAATACATACCGGATCGACCGGGAACTGATCAATGCCTTTTTGTTCAGCATGGAGATGGACCTCCACAAAAAGGAGTTTTCAGCGGAAGAATACAAGCAATACATATACGGTTCGGCAGAGGCGGTTGGCCTGATGTGCCTGCGGGTGTTCTATTCCGGCAACGACGAAGAGTACCGCGCCCTTTTCCCTGCAGCCCGTAAGCTGGGCGAAGCATTTCAGAAAGTGAATTTCCTGCGCGATATGCGATCGGATATGGATGAAAGAGGAAGGGTGTACTTCCCCGAAATAGACCTGAAGAATTTTTCAGCAGATGACAAGAACAAAATTGAGCAGGAGATCCGGAAGGACTTTGAGGATGCCTTTACCGGTATTAAATCTTTGAATAAGGAAGTAAGGCTTGGGGTCTATCTTGCCTATCGGTATTATCTGGAATTATTGCGCAAGATACAAAGTGCCGGTCCCGGACAGGTGCAGGAAGAACGGGTTCGCGTACCTAATACCCATAAGTTTATTTTGCTTGTAAAATGTTATTTGCGGAATAAATTTGACTGGATGAAGGCAAAACTACAAACCCCAAACTCCAAATCCCAAACTCCAAACCCCTAACACATGTCTGTCCAAAAATTGCTTTCTGATTCTCACTTCATGCGCGAGGCCCTCAAAGAAGCCCAAAAAGGCCGTGATGCTGATGAGGTGCCGGTGGGTGCAGTGGTGGTTTGCGATGGGCGCATTATTGCCCGGGCCCATAACTTAACGGAGCGACTCAATGATGTAACGGCACATGCCGAAATGCAGGCCATCACCGCAGCAGCAAATCACCTGGGAGGAAAATACCTGGATCAGTGTAGCCTGTATGTAACCCTGGAACCCTGTGTAATGTGTGCCGGTGCCTTACACTGGGCACAGATTGGCAAGCTCGTTTACAGCGCCGATGACGAAAAACATGGCTTTACCAAATATTCGAACCAGTTGTTGCATCCCAGGACCAAAGTAAAGAAAGGGATAGAAAGCCAGGCCGCTGCAAGCCTGTTAAAAGATTTTTTCAACAGCAAAAGGACTACCTGATTATCTCGTCAAATGGCGGGATGTTGCGATGCGCCCACTTGCCTTTAACGACCCCTTCTTTCATAAGAACCAGGCCCGGATTTGACCGGATAATGGTTTTTAATTCGATTTCATCCGAGAGGTAAAAGGGATAGGTTGTCTGATAAGCGTGACGGAATTCTTCAATAACCTCAAATGCGGATCCTGTCAATACAATGAAAGGATATCCGTGTTTTTCAGCTTCCCTGGCCAGGGGGCCTATTTTTTGTTCGAATGCCTTTGTGTTTGTACGGTGCAGGTCAGGGGCCACAATGATGAAGAGATATCCCGGTTTGGTGATGAAAAAATCGGTAAGGTCGTTCCCAAATTCGTCTTCAATATAGAAATCATCGATCTCGGCGTCCTGGTAAGGTTGAATAATCTCTCTGCGCTGGTCTTTAAACTGCCAGACTTCTGTCCATTCGGGATCGTCCCAGGGGAAGTCGTTAGAAGGATATTCTTTTATTTCGCCGGTTTCCTGATTTTCAAAAAGCAGGTATATTTCGGCTATTTCCTCTGCAGGCATCACAAGTTTGGTAACGTCATTACCCACCTTCCAGGGGCGGAAATCAATAATGGGCAGATTGCGCAGGCAATATGCAGATAACCACAATATGCCTGCAGCGATAAGAATTATCAGCACATGATCAATGGTTTTTGACCAGGGTGGTTTTATTTTATTACGATATATAAAGACAATGATGCCCGCCCCCAGGATAATGACATTCTTATAAAATGTTTCCCAGTTGCTGATGATGATGGCATCGCCGAAACATCCGCAATCGGGCACGGGGTCAGTGATGGCGATATAAAGTGTAAGTGGCGTGAAAAAGGCCATAAAAAGCAAGCCACCCCAGGCACTCCATCGCATTTTAATCCCAAACAATATCCCCACCCCGATGATGAATTCGAGGGTGCTAAGCAAAATGGCCAGGGGCAAAGCCAGGAAAACCATCCATTCAATGCCGAAGGCCAGAAAATAATCCTGAAACTTGTAAGCAGAACCAAGCGGGTCAATGGCTTTTACAAAGCCTGAGAAAATAAATATACCCCCGAATAGAATCCGTGATAGCCAAACAATATACTTCATACAAGAAATTATTCCCTTTCAACCACCTGGCCGGTTATGCGGTACCTTTCGATTGGCCGTTCAGGATGGTTGTAGTTTACGGTGACTGAACGACTGATCCTTTGTGGCCGTGGTGCCAGACGGAACTCTATTTTGATGATCCCCTCCTCGCCGGGCGAAATGGGTTCCCTGGGCCATTGGGTTACCCTTGTGCCGCAACAAGCACGCACATTGCTCAATACCAAGGGTTCGTCGCCTGTATTGGTGAATTTAATATCCAATTTGGTTTCCGGCATCTCGTCAACATAAACGGTGCCATAGTCGTGCCTGGAATTCTCAAACGTGAGTTGAGGCCCTTTTTTGCCATCATCATTGGCGTTGGCAAAGAATGCAATCAAGATCATTAAGCCAGCCAAAGGAAAAACTCTTTGTATCATAAGTAAATGATTTAAGGTGCTTGATTTTAATGTATCGAATAATCGCAAATATACGATATATATTTTTGAACTACAAAAAAAATATGTATAAAATTAATATTTTATTGCTTTTGATGCCGCGGTACTTTTCAAAAAAAAATTAAAATAAATTTCCATAGATCATCCCGCTTATAGTGGCCATGATCACAACCAATGTTATAAAGACAATGGTTTTTTTTGTGCCCAGCACACTGCGTATAACCAACATATTGGGCAGGGAGATGGCCGGTCCGGCGAGCAACAGGGCCAGTGCGGGTCCCTTTCCCATGCCGCTGTTAACCAAACCCTGTATGATGGGTACCTCTGTGAGGGTGGCAAAATACATGAATGCACCAAACAATGAGGCAAATAAGTTAGCCGTCAGGGAGTTTCCACCAACCAGGCCGGAAACCCAATGATTTGGGATGACCCCCTGTCCATTTGCTTCGGCAGATCCCAGCAGGAAACCAGCCACAAAAACGCCAATAAACAGAAGCGGCATGATTTGTTTGGTAAACTCCCAGGTCGATAATAACCATTCGCGCGGTTCACCGGGACTCATGGCGGTGATCATGCTCAGTGCAACAAAACCCACCGTAAAGGGGATGACCGGCTGATTGGGCCAGAATGCCGCGGAAACGGCTACTGCAGCTACGGAGGCCAATACAAAAGCAGGTTTCAGCCGGATGATAAATAGCAATGACAGGGCAAAAACCAGCCCAAATACAGCGGTGATGGCCCATTGGTTATTTGACAACCAATACCAAAGGCCATTGCTGCTTCCGGGTTGTCCCCAGTTGGCAAAGATGAGGATTCCTACCAGTGAGAAGAAAAAAACAGCGATTTGCCACATTGGCCTTTCTTCAGCAGTTTCAGGGAAATCCATGGCTTCTTCGGTTCGCTGTTTTTCCTCTTTTCGAAAAATGAAAGCCATCATCAATCCAATGACAACGGCAAAAACTACTGCACCGGCTATACGTGCAAGGCCTAGTTCCAGCCCAAGGATGCGTGCGGTCAGGATGATGGCCAGGATATTGATTGCCGGTCCGGAATACAAAAAGGCAATGGCGGGTCCCAGGCCGGCCCCTCTTTTATGAATTCCTGAAAACAATGGCAGTATGGTGCAGGAGCATACGGCAAGAATCATTCCGGAAACAGATGCCACCAGGTATGATTTCCATTTGACAACCTTTGCCCCAAAGTATTTGATCACAGCCCCCTGTTGAACAAAAATGGCAATTACGCCAGCAATGAAAAATGCAGGGATCAGGCATAAGAGTATATGTTCACGGGCATACCACCGAACAAGATACAGTGCCTCATAAATGGCTCCTGAAAAGACTTCCTTTTCCAGCGGCATAAAATAGGCAAGCAGAAAAAATACCAGAAGCCAGGCCAGTATCTTGAATTCTTTTTTTTGATCCATTGTGTTTGAGCAGTTGCTTATTCAGCGGAATGATTGCGGATGAGTTCTTTTAACTCTTTTTCAGAAGGCAAACGGCCACTAAGCACTAACTTATCGTTAATGACAAGTGCCGGAGTGCGCATCACCCCATACGACATCATGGCGGAAAAATCTTCTTCTTTGATGACGCTGGCGGGGATGTCCAATTCTGCAACAGCCTTTATGGTGGCTTCTTCAAGTTTTTTACAGGTAGGGCACCCACTACCCAATACTATGATTTTCATATAGATCGATTATTGCTACATCGCAAAAATACGATAAACTTATGAAATCACCAAACCTACTTTATTAATGATTTAAGACTTTCGCGAAGGGTTTGCCAGTTTTCTTTGTTAATACAATATTTAACCTGAGGCGGGGTAATGTTGCCTTGTATGAGTCCTGTTTTTTTGAGCTCCTTTAAATGCTGTGAAACGGTAGATTGGGCCAGTGGAATTTCTTTTACAATATCACCACAGACACACGAATCTTTGCTTAACAACAATTGAATGATGGTTATTCTGGCAGGGTGGGCGAGTGCCTTGCAAAACTTGGCAATCTGAATATTGGCTTCCGTATATTGATCCCTGGAACTCACCTGGTATTTTACTAAATAATGAAATTATCAGCAATTAATAAACAGCAAGCATCTCCCAACCCTGGACGACTAATTACTAAATGCTAAACACCAATTACTTACTTAACCTAATGGCACCTGTTCAGACAGTCAATCATCTGACTGAGGGCTTCATGTTTCAGAAAATAAAATGTGTTTTTACCGCTGCGCCGGGAGTCAAGCACCCCTTTGGTTTTTAAAATATTCAAGTGGTGCGAAGCGGAGGCTTGTTCAATTTTCAGGGCTTCGTAGATCTGTGTTACATTCATCTGCTCTTTTTTCTCCAGGAGGCCAATGATTGCAATGCGCATGGGATGGGCGATGGCCCGCAGTTTGCTTGCCGCCTCTTCCAGTTTTTTGGGATCAAGTTTCGGATCGGCCATAACGCTGATATTTTTAGTTCGTTTAAACCGTGCTTTTCACAAATGTAAGAAATATATAAATATATCCTAGTATATTCTAGGTTTTTCATATAATTTTTATGCATATATACAGGAAAAGCACTCCTGCACATAGGTTGACTGGGAAATATAGCTATTTCGTCAGGGCAGACCGGAATATGTGCAGCATGCGAGGCATGGCCAGTAATTGATTCAGGCCTGTTTTTGTTTACACACTTTTGATGAGAAGAACTCCCTGTTCATTAAGGCGATAAAATCAACAGAGATGCCTTTGGGGCAGTCAAATTCGCAGCCGTAGGTGTTTGAACAAAAGCCAAAGCCTTCGGCATCCATCTGTTTAACCATTTTGTCTACCCGTTCTTTGGCCTCTACTTTACCCTGCGGGATCATGGCGTACTGGGCAATCTTGGCTGCGGCATAAAGCATGGCGGAGGAATTTTGGCAGGCAGCCACGCAGGCGCCACATCCGATACATGCCGCTGCGTCGAAGGCCTTATCGGCAATCAGCTTGCTGATCGGATTGCTGTTGGATTCAGGTGCGGTGCCGGTGTTCGCACTGATGAAACCGCCGGCATGCATAATGCGCTCAAAGGAGCTTCGGTCGACCACCAGATCTTTGATCACCGGGAAGGCCCTTGAGCGCCAGGGTTCGATCACAATGGTTTCGCCGTCCTTAAACTCCCGCATGTGCAATTCGCAAGTGGTGGTATTGCGCATGGGCCCGTGGGGGCGTCCGTTTATATACAAGCCGCAGCTTCCACAAATGCCTTCGCGGCAATCGTGCTCGAAAGTTACCGGTTCGTCACCCTGTTCTATGATTTGCTTGTTGAGATAGTCAAGCATTTCCAGGAATGACATTTCAGGTGACACATCCTTTAAAGGATAGGTTTTGAATGAACCTTTGGTTTGGGCGTTCTTTTGTCGCCATATTTTTAATGTAAAATCCATTTTTTCAAGATGTTAAAGGCTTATTTATAACTCCGCTCCTTCAATTCGACAAACTCAAACCTGAGTGCTTCTTTATATAGTTTTGGTTTTGCTTTTGGGCCGAGGTATTCCCACGCACCCACATAAGCAAAGTTGGCATCGTCGCGCCTGGCTTCACCGGTTTCGGTCTGGTGTTCTTCGCGGAAGTGGGCCCCACACGATTCTTCTCTTTGCAGGGCATCTTCGCACATAAGCATGCCCACTTCAAAGAAATCGGCCACTTTCAGCGCTTTTTCGAGCTCCTGGTTCAAGTCTTTTTCGCTGCCCGGGATGCAGATATTCTTCCAGAACTCTTCTTCCAGTTGCTTTAGCAATTCCATTCCTTTTTTCAATCCTTCGGCGTCGCGCCGCATGCCGCAGTGATCCCACATAATCTTGCCCAACCGCTTGTGGAAGGAAGAAGCGGTTTCTTTGCCGCCTACAGCTATGATACGCTGGATGCGGTCTGCCACTGTTTTTTCGGCTTCTTCAAAAGCGGGGTCATCCGCAGGTATCTTTCCTGTCCGGATATCGTCGGCAAGGTAGTGGCCGATGGTATTTGGCAGGATGAAATAGCCGTCGCCGCAACATTGCATCAGCGAACTGGCTCCCAAACGGTTGGCTCCATGATCAGAAAAATTGCTTTCCCCGATGGCATACAGACCCGGTATGGTTGTCATCAGGTTATAGTCTACCCACAATCCGCCCATGGTATAGTGACCTGCCGGATAAATGCGCATTGGCTGGGTGTAGGGGTTGATGCCGGTGATCTTTTCGTACATTTCAAAAAGGTTGCCGTATTTGTCTTTAATGGCCTTTTGCCCTTGTTTTTCGATAGCATCTTTAAAATCAAGATAGACTGACAGGCCGGTATCGCCCACGCCATAGCCGGCATCGCAACGCTCTTTGGCAGCACGCGATGCCACATCACGGGGTACCAGGTTGCCAAATGCCGGATACCGCCTTTCAAGATAATAATCCCTTTCTTCTTCCGGAATCTCACCTGGATGCCGTTTATCGCCTTTTTCTTTGGGCACCCATACCCGTCCGTCGTTTCTGAGCGATTCAGACATAAGGGTCAGTTTACACTGGTAATCGTTGAGTACCGGTATGCTGGTGGGATGGATCTGGATAAAACTGGGGTTGGCAAACAGGGCGCCCTTCTTGTAGGCGCTCCATGCGGCAGATGCATTGCTACCCAAGCCAAGTGTTGAAAGATAGAAAACAGTGCCGTAGCCACCAGTGGCAAGTACCACGGCATGTGCCGAGTGGCGTTCGAGTTCCCCCGTAAGCAGGTTCCGTGTAATGATGCCCCTGGCTTTGCCGTCGATGATCACCACATCCAGCATGTCGCGCCGGGGGAACATTTTCACCGTCCCCTTGGCGATCTGACGGTTGAGCGAGGAATAGGTCCCCAGCAAACATTGTTGCCCTGTCTGTCCCTTGGCATAAAATGTACGTGATACCTGGACCCCGCCAAAAGAGCGGGTATCTAATGACCCGCCATAATCGCGGGCAAAAGGAACGCCCAGGGCGGTGAAGTGGTCAATGACATCATTGCTGACTTCAGCAGCACGGTAAACATTTGCTTCGCGGGCACGATAATCGCCTCCTTTCACCATGTCGTGAAACAAGCGGTACACTGAATCGTTGTCGTTCTTATAATTTTTTGCGGCATTGATACCGCCCTGTGCAGCTACTGAGTGTGCCCTGCGTGGGGAATCCTGGAAACAGAAAACCTTTACATTGTATCCAAGTTCACCCAGGGCACTGGCGGTACCTGCCCCGGCCAGGCCGGTCCCCACCACAATGATGTCTATCTTTTTCTTGTTGGCAGGGTTTACCAGGCGCAACCCGGCTTTGTACCGACTCCACTTTTCCGCCAATGGTCCTTCGGGAATTTTTGAATCAAGCTTTTGCATCGCTTTGTTATTTATTATTGGATAAGAAAATCAGTTTTTAGTGAAAAAAGTAGAAATACACCGGGATGATGGCAAACCCAACGCTGATGGCTATGGCATATATGGTGCCAATCACCTTTATGACCGGGGTATACTTGGTGTGGTTCAGCCCGAGTGATTGGAATGCAGACTGAAAGGCGTGCTTCAGGTGGAAACCCAAAAAGACAAATGAAACAAGGTAAATCGCTGAATACCAGGGATTCTTGAACCAGATTTGGGCCATGCTGTAAAAATCATGTTTGTTGGCAACTTCTCCTGCTTCGCCGGGTATGGGAACCCACCCAAGTCTTACGAAGAAGAAATTGATCAGGTGGATAATCAAAAAAATCAGGATAATAACGCCCGTATGAAACATAAAACGGGAGAATGTAGACGTTTCGGTTTGCAGTGATTTATGGTATTTCACCGGGCGGGCCATGTAATTTTGGAGCTTAAGCAATAAACCCAGTATGATGTGAATTAAAAAACCTGCAAACAGAAAGTATTCCATGATTTTGACGACCGGGTTTTCGGTGAGGAATTTAACCGCTTCACTGAAGGCTTCGCCATCGTCTCTGGCCAGCATCAAAAGATTGGTGGCCAGGTGGAAGATCAGAAAAAGCATCAGGAAAATCCCCGCAAGGGCCATGATGTACTTTTGGCTGAGTGATGAAAGATTGAGTATTGGCTTCTTCATGGGCTTGGCTTAATGATTTGGACAAGAAATTTAAGTAAAAATAAGGGTCGCGAACAAATATATCAACTCTGTTTATACTTTCCAAGTGGGCCAACTATTTGAAATGGTTTTAAATAACACGCACCGTTTGTCTTTCTTTCTGCTGTCTGTATCAAAGTTGTATTTTTGAAAAAACACAGTCAAAACCCAATAATCATGTTCGACAAAAAGACTTACACAAGCAGAAGGGACCACTTGCGGAAAAATATTAAAAAAGGGATTGTTCTGATCCTGGGCAATGTGGATGTTCCCATGAATTATCGCAGCAATACATATCGCTTCAGGCAGGACAGCAATTTTCTGTACTTTTTTGGCCTGGACCAGCAGGGCCTGGCTGGGGTGATTGATGTGGACAGCGGCAATGATATTATTTTCGGCGATGATTACAGCCTGGATGATATTATCTGGATGGGGCCACAGGCATCGTTGGCCGAACGGGCAAAAGATGCCGGCGTAGATCAAACCATGGCATTTGACAAGCTTGCAGATACACTCGAAAAAGCCATTCGTGAAAAGCGCCCCGTTCATTTTTTGCCGCCATACCGGGCAGAAAATAAATTATTGTTGGAAAAACTGCTGGGCATCAACACCAGTGAACAGGCATCCATGGCCTCGGTGGAATTGATCGGGGCCATCGTGGCACTTCGTTCGGTGAAAGAACCACAGGAGATTGCTGAAATAGAGAAAGCCATGGAAGTGGCCTGGCTGATGCATACTACGGCCATGAAGATGGCCCGCCCCGGGGTATATGAACATGAAATTGCCGGTGTAATTGAAGGCATTGCCATTTCTGCCGGCGGCATGTTGTCATTTCCGCTGATCCTTTCCATTCATGGCGAAACCCTGCATAACCATGCACACAACAACAAACTGGAAGAAGGGAGGCTGCTTCTGATGGACGGCGGAGCGGAAACGGCCATGCATTATGCCACCGACCATACACGTACCATGCCTGTAAGCGGCCGGTTTACCGACCGCCAGAAAAGCATCTATGAGATCGTGCTGGATGCCCAGTTGCAGGCGATTGGTTCCATCAGGCCCGGAAAGACGTTTAAAAGCATACATATGCTTGCTGCCGGGGTGATTGCCCGGGGGCTGAAAAGCCTTGGTTTGATGAAGGGTGATGTGGAACAAGCCGTTGAACTGGGTGCCCATGCCCTTTTTATGCCACATGGCCTGGGGCATATGATGGGTCTGGATGTACATGATATGGAAGATCTGGGCGAGGATTATGTAGGCTACGATAATGAAGTGAAGCGCTCCGGTATCTTTGGAACGGCATTTTTGCGCCTGGGGCGAAAACTGCAAAACGGATTTGTGCTTACGGTGGAACCTGGCATTTATTTTATACCTGCCTTGGTGGACAAATGGGAACAAGAGGGAAAATTCAAGGAGTATATCGACTATACCAAAGTAAGATCATACCTGGATTTCGGCGGTGTCAGGATTGAAGATGATGTGCTGGTAACCGGCGAGGGTTATCGCGTATTGGGCCGTCCCATACCTAAGACCATAGCAGACATTGAACAGATCATGGCCGGGAGGCGGTGAAAAACATGGGATAAAAATAAACCCCGGAGCTCTTTAAAACTCCGGGGTCACCAATCAACTAACCAAAACAACAACATGAAGTTCATTCAATGCGTATCGGGCAAACTGTCTAATTATAGAACTCAAAAGTCGGCAATATGTTTTATAAGATAACACAAAAAAAGAATAAAAAGTGTTAAAATAAACACATCTGCTAACGCTGCATTTGTTTCCTGAAATGTATGTACATTTGCACAACAATGACACACAAAAACCCGAGCGAATATGTTTACCGGAATCGTAGAAACAACCGGCAAGGTTGTAAAGATTGAAAAAGACCGCGGCAATATACATTTCACCATTGAAACACCTATTGCCAAAGAATTGAAAATTGATCAGAGTGTTTCACACGACGGGGTCTGCCTGACCACGGTTCATGTCGATAAGGAAAAAAATCAATACATCCTAACGGCTATACAGGAAACCCTCGACAAAACCAATATGCGCACATGGGAGGTGGGATATGAGGTCAACCTGGAGCGCTGCATGCGCGCCGATGACCGCCTCGACGGGCATATTGTCCAGGGTCATGTAGACCAGACAGCCGTTTGCACCAGGGTGGAAGAGCTTGAAGGCAGCTGGAAGTTTTTTTTCGAATACGATCCGGGCCCAAAAAACATTACCGTTGAAAAGGGTTCGATTTCGGTGAACGGCGTCAGCCTCACCGTTGTTGACTCAGAGCCCAATATGTTCTCGGTGGCCATTATCCCGTATACTTACGAGGTGACCAACTTCCGTAATTTCAAACCAGGCTCGGTGGTGAACCTGGAGTTTGATGTGATCGGGAAATATGTTGCAAGGTTGCTGGAGCTGCATTTCAATGCGAAAAAGTAACAACAAAGGGGTCTGACTTTACGCGCCAGACCCCTCTGTTACGGAGTTTTTCTGTTTCTGTTTTTCTTAATCACGCAGCAATCCGCGCTGGCGCAACAGTGGCTCAATAGCCGGTTCACGGCCGCGAAAATCCACATACATTTCCATAGCATCTTTAATATTGCCTCTTTCAAGTATATTTTCGCGGAAGGAGCGTGCGGTTTCCTGATCATATACATCGCCGGTTTCGCGGAAGGCTTCATAGGCATCCGCATCAAGAAGCCCTGACCACAGGTAGCTGTAATAACCTGCCGCATACCCACCTGAGAATATATGGTTAAAATTCGTGCTGGCCCAGCGGTAATGAATTTCCGGGATCATGCCATATTTTTCTATGGTTTGCTCCTCGACGATCTTTGAAGCCTCATCCAGGATGCCTTCGTCAAAGAGTTCCGTAATGGTGTGGTATTCCATGTCGAGGTAGGTGGACATCAAAAACTCCACGGTGGCAAAACCCTGGTTGAAATGTGCGCTTTCTACAATACGGTTCATCAGCGATTCAGGCATGGGTTCGCCTGTTTCGTAATGCAGGGCAAAGGTTTTCATCACTTCGGGTTCATTTGCCCAGTTTTCCATGATCTGTGAAGGCAGTTCTACAAAGTCTCTCACAACATATGTGCCTGCCAGGCTTGGATAATGTAAGTCGGAAAGCAGGCCGTGCAGGGCATGTCCGAACTCATGGAAAAACGTGGTCATTTCATCGTAAGTGAGCAATGCAGGCCTGGTAGAAGTGGGTGGTGAGAAGTTGCATACGATGGTGATCACCGGATGGATAAACCGGCCGTCCCGGTCGACCCGCTGGCTGCGGTAACTGCTCATCCAGGCGCCTCCGCGCTTGCTGTCTCTGGGGTGGAAGTCCATATAAAGGATGCCCACATGGGAGCCATCGGCTTCAAGCACCTCGAATACCTGAACGTCTTTGTGGTATTTGGGTACATCAGGGCGTTCAACAAACTGCAGGCCCCAGAGCTTGTCCACAATCATAAAGATTCCGTCACGCACGGTGTTCAGTTCAAAATACTGGCGTACTTCCTGCTCATCCAGGTCATACTGTTCACGGCGCACCCGCTCGGCATAATATCTCCAGTCCCATTGTTCCAGGCTGAAGTCGTACCCGTCGGCATCAATCATATCCTGCAATAAGCGGGCTTCCTCTTTGGCCAATGCAATAGCGGGGTCCCAAACTTCATCAACAAAATTCATAACGGTCTCAATATTGCCGGCCATGGTTTCTTCCAGGCTGAACGCAGCATGATTATTGTACCCCATCATGTTGGCCCTTTCAAGGCGCAGGTTAGATATTTTGGCAAGGATTTCCCTGTTATTGAATTCGTTGTCGTTGTTGCCTCGGTTGATGTGGGCTTGTTGCATTTTCTTGCGAAGTTCCCGGTTGTCGGCATTGTATAGAAATGGCATCACACTGGGGTTGTGGAGGGTAAATACCCACTTGCCTTCCAGGCCTTCGGCAGCGGCCAGTTCAGCGGCGCCTTCGATGGCAGAATCAGGCAAACCTGCCAGGTCTTCTTCATTGTCAACGACCATGGTAAATGCATTGGTTTCCCCAAGCACATTTTGGCCGAACTGAAGCGTTAATGAAGAAAGTTCCGAATTTATCTCACGCAGGCGCTCCTGTTTGTCAGCTGGCAGGTCGGCCCCGCTGCGTACAAAGCCTTTGTGTGTTTCTGTGAGCAGACGCATCTGTTCTTCATTCAGGCCCAGGTCATCCTTTTGTTCGTAAACCGCCTTGACCCTTTCATATAAGTCAAGGTTCAGGCGGATATTGTCGGAGTGGTTCGACAACTTGGGCGACATCTCCTGGGCGATTTGCTGTATTTCCGGGCTGGTCAGCGAAGAGTTAAAGTTGTAAAAAACGCGCAGGACATTGCCCAGTATCTCGCCGGAGTATTCCAGGGCTTCGATGGTGTTTTCGAAAGTGGGAGGAGCCGTGTTGTCAATAATGGCCTGTATTTCAGCTTCCTGTTGAAGGATGCTTTCCAATATGGCCGGTTCAAAATGGGCATTCTCAATCTTATCAAAGGGTGGAACGCCAAATGGGGTGTCATAATCGCTGAAAAAGGGATTTTCCCTCTCAGCCGGCGCACATGACGCCAAAAAGAACGCAGGTAGGATCATTAAAAACCAATACTTTTTCATTTGTTTGTGTGTTTTTTTTATGTGTTTGGGTTAAGGGATTCATTGTCAAAATTACGAATTATTATCAATCATAAACCCTCGCTGGGATTATTTTACAATCTGTATCCGTTCGTTTAAAACGCCTTCCATGGTCCGGACCTGCAGCAGATAAACCCCGTTATTGAAATTGTGTACATTCAGGTCTGCACGCACGGCATCAACGGCAATATCTTTTAATATTTGTCCACTGATGTCAATCAGCCGGATCCTGGTGATTATTTCGTTTGATTCAATGGCCAGTAAACTGCGGGCCGGATTGGGATATACCAATAATTTCGGGGTTTCCGGGTATTCTGCAGATACGGCTTCTGCAAAAGCCACTGTAACGGTCAGGTCCTTATCAATATGAATGATCTCATAGTTTAAATCTGTCGCACCGTCTACCACTGCTCCATTGAGGGTCCACTCTTTGACACGAAAACCGGCATCGGGGTTTGCTGTGAATAAAATATCCCGGCCCGCCTGGATTTCATCACCAGAGTTAATCCCGTTGTTGTCTACACTTGCGGTCAGCGTTCCATTGTTGCCTTCCACATAGAAGTCAACAAGGTGAAATATTTCATAAAACGCAACTTCCACATAAATATGGCCGGAAATATCGGACAGCTCCAGGTTTGAGGCCTGGTGGCCATCGACTACCTCTCCGTTCACCGTCCATTCTTTAATCCCAAAACCACTATCCGGACTTGCGGTAAACAACAGGTCTTGTTCATCCGGTATCCCATCGCCGGAGTATATCTCTGCTCCATTCAGTTCGGCTGCCAGTCCGCCCTGACCATCGGTTACACTGAAAAAAATAACATTCAGACCGGATGGGACCACCCGTGCCTGAATATTCCAGTCGCCGACGATATTATAATCAGATAGCGGTACCCATGCGGCATGATCTGTGATGTCCATTCTGATCAGATTGCCTTTGCCATTGTGGTCGGTGACAATATCACGCGAAGCAGTGAACACACCAGCTCCCGGATCATCATATTCGGCCCCGAACCATAGTTCCAGTGCCGGATCGATTTCAAGGGGTTCGTTCAGTGCCACCGTTACCCAGCTTTCCTCTGCGGCCGTAAACGATTGATGCAGAACCTCCACCAGGCTTTCCTGGCTTTCTCCCTGCCATATTTTGATGGCAGCGCTGGTGGGCATATTGCCGGTAAAAACCCGGATATTGCTAACCTGAAATCCCTGGTAAGCCACCATGTCTTCAGGTTCGAACCGCTGAGCAATCTGGTATACACCGCCACCTCCCAGGCCAACCAGGCCATGCTGATTTCCGTCATCCAGGTGCATCCAGTCGGCCACAACACCCACATTTGCCATAAAATCGAGGGTGACGGTCTTGTCGCTGGCATTTCTTGTAATATTGGTCAGTGGTTTATTGGTGTTTTCGCCGGCCCATGATAATGCGTTTGGTATGGTGCTGTCGGTAAAGGATGTTTGATTGGTGCTGCCCGGAAATGGAGTTTCCGCGGAACTGATGTTCCCATAAGTCCAGGGAGCGCCCGAAGGATTGGTAGTGGCCCCGGCAGAAACCGGGTACATTTTTTGGGGGTGCCCGACATTGATGGAATTCCCCGAGGCAGCCACTTCTTTATGCACATGGTAGATGATCAGGCCTTCGCCGGGTATATAGGCATCGAAGCCTACCTGATGACGATTTTCCAAAAGGTAATACTCACCGGGAGTGTTGGTGTTGATGCGGTAAAAGCTATCGCTGTGATTGAAGGCTTTGAAAAGTGTTACCGTGGTGTCCTGATTGAGTGTTGTGGGGCTTGCCCAATGGTACAGATAGGTTTTCGTATAGGGGTTATGGTGGGCGGGTGTGGCGCCGCCATTGTTCCAGGTCCCCCCGGCCATCATATCCCACCGGCCGGTGCCCGTAAATTGCCCTCCCGAATTGTCTCCGTCGGTATCGTAATAATCGGGTGCGCCAAGGATATGACCAAACTCATGGCCAATTACCCCGATGCGTGTCATGTTACTGTTTGAATTGCCACGCAGCTCCGGAGAGCATGCATAGCGACTGATCCATACACCATCCAGTTGAACCGGTTCAATGCTCCATGCATGCGACCAAATGGTGTTTGGCCCGCCTCCTGCTTCTTCGCCATAGCCGGCAAAGATCATGTACACGCCATCTACCCATCCGTTGCCGCTATTATCATACGCTGAATAGTCTACATCCGGATCAGCCAGGTGGACGGCCTCGGTTGCCAGTTGCCTGGCCCCCTGCCAGGATGATCCGCAATGTGCCATATTATGTTGGGCTGTATAGGGCCCCACCACATCTGTCGTAAGGGTAAACTGGCCGTAGGAGTTTTCCAGGTAATAGTCTTTTACGCTCCCACTGGCACCTTCTACCGCATAATTGAGCTGATTAAACAATGCATCGAATTCCTCCTGTGTTTTAACAAAGGGCTTATCGGGTGTTTGCATCAGAATGGCGATCAGAGTTGGGAATGTCCTGCAAAAAGCTTTTTTCGTCTGCGCTTCTGGCTTCGATGTCTGATACCCTGTGTCCGGAAAACACGAGTTCGCCCGCATCGTTATGTATGGCGTATTCATAAAATCCTTCACTGGTCACCAGGATGGTATAGCCATCGGGTGTTTCGGCCCAGTTAACCCTTTCATCGCCCTTTAATTGTATGATGATGGTGCTTCTGTCGGGCTGGACAAATTCAATGGGGTGGGGGTAAGCCGGCACGGCAACGGGTTGTTCTGCATCTAAAATTGTCCGGTTGTGTGAAACCCCCTTATTTGTTTGTCCGGGATCAAGGTGGCGGCTGCTCTGACAGGATAGGGCGAACAAGATCATCAGGGCAGCAACAGGCGCAAAATATGCAGAAGAGGGTTGATATTTATTCGGAAATAACGGCATCCGTTGTTTTTGTGCAGTAAAAGTACTGTTTTTTCCGGAATCGCCTCTGGGAGCCTGTACAACTGTCCCAGACGTCCATTAGCGCAAATAAGTTGTACGTTAACGAACAATAATGAAAACATTTTATCGTACACATGATTCTACAAATTCTTGACTAATTATTTTTTGTTATGTTTGGCATGAATAATGCTAGATGTATTTTTGTTTACTATTTACTATTTATTTGAATCGGATAATTATGATCAGGTTTTACCCTTTTTTTGCTTTAATGACCACATTTTGTGTCTTTTTACTGCTTTTTTGGGCTTGCGAAAAGGATAATGAGGAAGCCAAATTGCCAAATATGGAGACTATTGAAGTAAGCGAAATTGGTCATGATGGTGCAAAAAGCGGGGGCAATGTCGTTTTCGATGGCGGGAGCAAGGTCACCCAAAGGGGGGTGGTATGGGCCACAGATACAAACCCCACACTTGATCAGCACACCGGGATGACCCAGGAGGGAGAAGGGGCAGGGGTCTTTGCCAGCTATATTACAAACCTGGATCCGGAAACAAAGTATTACTACAGGGCATATGGTACCAACATTGCAGGTACTGCCTATGGGGAGAAAATGTCTTTTACCACGCTTTTACACCCGGAAACAGTCAGGGTTGAAGGCTTTGCCTATTATGCCAAGACGAAAATCCCCATCGAAGGCGTGAAAATAGAGATCGGTGACAAGTCTACGGTTACCGGCAGCGATGGTTATTACATTTTTGAGGATATTCACACTGGTGTAAGGGCGATACGGGCCACCAAGGAGGGCTACCTCACTTTTCTGTCAAATATCTTTATTCAATACGGGATCAATGAATACAATGTGGATATGAGCTCTAATCAATACACGCATAAGGTTTACGGGTATGTGGAATCTGTCCCCTCCGGGGAGCCTGCGGGAAATGCCACCGTTTTATTGATGAACCCTGACGGTACGGAAAGTAAATTAAAGACAAGCACCAGCCCGGATGGCCAATATGAACTTGGCGCTGTCCCCAGGGGCAATATGACCATCCGGTTTAAAGCTTCTGATTACCAAAACCAGAATAAGGATATATATATATCTGACTCGGATCAGCAATTAAACGCACAGATTCACTATTTATATCCCATTGTGACAACAGGCGAAATTACTGATGTGTATGCTTCCATCGCCTTTGGCGGGGGAGAAGTAATATATGAAGGTACTGCGCCTGTGTTTGCCCGGGGCCTTGTGTGGAACCAGGATACCATACCCCTGCTGATGTTTGATCTGCATTCACAGGATGGCGGTGGCCCGGGCCCCTTTTTCAGTCAATTGTTTGGCCTGATGCCCCAGTCGCCTGCCATCGTCCGGGCCTACGCAAGGAATGTACATGGGACGGCATATGGTGACACCCTTGTATTGCATACAGAAAGGGATACCGGCCGCCCGTGCCCCGACATGGAAACTTTTACCGACCCGCGCGATGGAACCACTTACAATACCGTTCAGATTGGTGATCAATGCTGGTTGAAAGAAAACATGTCTTATCTTCCGGAGGTGCATAAGCCCATTGATGAGTCGGTTGTGTTGCCCCGCTATTATGTGTACGGTTATTTTGGCGAAAATGTAGATGCAGCAAAGGCCACGGAGTTTTTTGAGGCTTATGGGGTGTTGTATAACTGGCCGGCTGCCATGCAGGCCTGTCCGCCCGGATGGCGGTTGCCCGACAACAACGACTGGGGACAACTTCCCCACTACCTGGCCTGGGGCTATCCGGAACTCACTTTATTTACCGCGGCGGCTACCCTGAAATCCTGTCGCCAGATACATTCACCTCTGGGTGGCGACTGTAACACCACCACACATCCCCGGTGGGATTCCCACGATTATTTCTATGGAACCGATGAATTTGGATTTGCTGCGTTCCCCGGAGGCCGCAAACACAGCGGTGGTTATTTTACCGACCTTGGCATTGGCGCCTTTTGGTGGACTTCCACAGAAGTATCGGGAACAATGGCCCGGCGCCGCAGCATCCATAACTACCTGGAATTTGTTGCCGGCTACCAATATCATAAATCGCATGGATACAGTGTGCGGTGTGTCAGGGGGGAGTAGGTTTATCCCCATATCTGTGTTTGAATTTATCGAATCATGGTATAACCAAAACCGAATACATACAACAATCAAAAAGTCTATGAAGGACTTTGAAACAAATAATTTAAATCAAAAATTAGTGGCTTAACAAAATTGTCCGGATTTTTGTTGCAATATCAACAAGCCCCTGTAACGTTTTTATATACAGGGGCTTGAATTATATTATGGTTGACCGACCAGGATTCGAACCTGGACAGACAGCTCCAAAAACTGTAGTGCTACCGTTACACCATCGGTCAATCCGCTTGGGTCGGCAAAATTAGAAAAAATTATTTGAACGGCAAGAGCATTATTACAATAGATGTTAAAAACGGGCGGGGATAAGGCATTTTTTTCTTAATTTCGCATGCTGCCACTTGTTGTTTTAAAACGCATTTTAGGCGGCTCAGCGCCAAACAAATCATGAAAGCCATGGATGACATTCTGTACCGGAAAATCAACAATTATATCGGTTGGGGACTCTTCGTTTTTGCCGCCCTGATCTACCTGATCACCATTGAACCCACGGTGAGTTTCTGGGATGCCGGCGAACGGATTGCCGTTTCCTATAAACTTCAAATCGGCCACCCCCCGGGGGCACCACTTTACCAGATGCTGGCCAGGTTCTTTTCTTTGTTTGCTTTCGGTGAGGTATCCCGTGTGGCGTTCTGGATCAATTCCATGTCGGCGGTAGCCGGCGGCCTGGCGGTGATGTTTCTGTTCTGGACCATCAATATCCTGGCACGGAAACTTATTGTTGCCGGCAGCGAAATGACCAGGGCCCAGGCTTTTGCTATTTTCGGCAGTGGCATGGTGGGAGCCCTCACCCTTGCTTTTAGCGATTCTTTCTGGTTTACCGCTGTCGAAGCAGAGGTATATGTTACTTCAGCTTTCCTCACGGCCTTCGTATTCTGGGCCATACTCCAGTGGGAGGCCCGGGCCCATGAGCCGGATTCTCATAAATGGCTGGTACTCATATTTTATATCATTGGCCTGTCAATTGGCGTACACCTGCTCAATTTGCTCGCCATCCCGGCCATCGTTTTTGTGTATTACTTCAAGAAATACCAGCCCACCACAAAAGGCATTCTGGCCACCGGCCTGGTGTCCGTGGCGCTTTTGTATTTTATCCAGTCTGTTCTCATTCCGGGTATTCTGAATCTTGACTGGCAGTTCGAACGCTTTTTTGTGAATGCCATCGGTTTGCCATTTCACAGCGGAACTGTTGTTTTCTTTGTGGTATTGATCGCTGGCATTGCATATGGTTTATATGTTACGCACAAACGAAAAAAGGTCGTATGGAATACTATTTTGCTGGCATTTACTTTTATCGTGATCGGGTATTCCTCCTTTTTTATGCTGGTGATCCGGTCCAATGCACAGGTGCCCATCAATGAAAACGCACCTAAAGATGCCCTGGCCATGAAAGCTTACCTGGGCAGGGACCAATATGGTGCATGGCCCCTGCTTCACGGTCCATATTACAATGCACCGGTCATTGATATGGAAGACGGGAACCCCGTCTGGGGCAAGAACCGTGAAACCGGCCGCTATGAGATCATCAATCCACGCAAGGGACTGGAGCCGGTTTATGACCCGCAGTTCACAACCATTTTTCCCAGGATGTATAGCTGGCGCGACCAACATGCCAGGGGTTATGAAGACTGGGGCAATGTGAGGGGGCGGCCTGTAAGGATCGCCCGGCACGACGGGACAACGGAAATCATCAATAAACCGACTTTTATTGAGAACCTTCGCTTTTTCTTTTCCTACCAGGTGGGACATATGTATGTCCGTTACCTGATGTGGAATTTCAGTGGCAGGCAGAACGATATACAGGGCCACGGCAGCCTGGTGGAAGGGAATTGGATTACCGGTATACCTTTTATTGATGGACTGCGTTTGGGCCCGCAGCGCGACCTGCCCGAAAGCATGACATCCAACCCGGGCTATAACCGTTATTATATGCTGCCTTTCCTCCTGGGTGTTCTGGGCTTTTTATATCAATTGAAAAAGCGGCCCAATGATGCCCTGGTGGTCGGTTTGCTGTTCTTTATGACGGGCCTGGCCATCATCGTTTATCTCAATCAGACACCTTTTCAGCCCAGGGAACGCGATTATTCATACATCGGGTCGTTTTATGCATTTTCCATCTGGGTGGGCCTGGGTACGCTGGCCCTGATAGAAACCTTATTCAGGAACTTGCATGGCAAAAAAGACCATATTCAGGGCAGGCGAGGCAAAATGGCCGTCATACTGGCCACGGCGATCACCCTGTTACTGGTGCCGGTAAACATGGCCAGGGAAAACTGGAACGATCATGACCGTTCCGGGCGCTATGGCGCAAGGGATGTGGCCATCAACTACCTGGAGTCTTGTGCGCCAAATGCCATTATTTTCACCAATGGAGACAACGATACCTTTCCGCTCTGGTACGCCCAGGAAGTGGAGGGCATCCGTACAGACATCAAGGTGGTGAACATGAGCCTGCTCAACACCGACTGGTATGTCAACAATATGCTGCGACGTGCCACCTACGATGCTGATCCGGTGCCTTTCAGCTTTGAACGACATCAATACCGGGACGGTACCAGGGATTATGTTTATTTCTATACACGCCTGGAGGGGCACCAGAACCTGAGGCGTGTCATGGAATTTGTCGGAAATGATGCATCGGGCACACGTTTGCCTACCGATCGCGGAATGGAGGATTATTTTCCCACCAATAAATTCAGCCTGCCGGTCGATTCTGCCAAAGTAGTTCAAAACGGGACAGTGGCTCCCGAAGATGCACATCTTATTGCAGATGCGGTTGAATGGGAAATGCCGGGACGCGGCCTGAACAAAAACCATGTGATGGCCCTTGATTTTCTGGCAAAAAACAACTGGGACCGGCCGGTTTACTTTGCCACCACCACAGGGAGCGAATCTTACCTGGGGCTGGAAGAATATTTCCAGCTCGAAGGTATGGCCTATCGTCTGGTACCCATCCGCTCGGCACGTGACCCCAATGAGTTAGGCAGGATCAACACCCGGATTCTCTATGATAACCTGATGAATAAATTCCAATGGGGCAATATGAATGACCCCTCGGTATATTTGGATGAAGACCATCGCCGGCTTACGGTAAGTTTCCGGAATATTTTCCAGCAGCTGGCGGCTGCCCTGCTTGATGAAAACAAGCCAGATTCAGCCATTGCCGTATTGGACAGGGCCATGGAGATCATGCCCGAATACAATGTGCCCTATAACTATTTTAACTTGCTGATGGCTGAACATTATTACGAAGCTGGTGCATACGAGAAAGGCAATGAAATAGCAAGACGAATGACCAAAATACATCAAGAGAATCTTGCCTATTATTTTCGCTTTACCGGAGCCCGGGCAGCCCGTATCGGCAACAAAAAACAGGAAAGCCTGGCCATGATGCAACGTATTTCGCAAGTGGCAGACATGTATGACCAGGATGAACTGGCAGAGCTGGCTTCCGGAATTTTTGAGAACTATTATGAAATATGGATCAGGGAATTTTAAAACCGGCCACCAGTTTAAATAGCATAAAGTGCTAAAAAACAGGTATTTTTTTTACAGTAAAATAAATTTATTATCTTTGCAGTGAAATTTGGTTTTTGCCGGGTATAAAAGGGGGCACAACAGTCCCCTTCTTTATTGGGGTTAACATATGATCAGTGATAAAACCATATCGGACATTGTAAATGAATTTCTGGAGGGCAGCGATCAATTTATTGTAGCTTTAAAGGTTACCCCCCAGAATAAGATCATGGTCTTTGTTGATGGCGACACCGGAGTGACTATTGATGATTGCACCCGGTTGAGCCGGCATATAGAAGCACAGCTGGACCGGGATACAGAAGATTATGAATTACAGGTGTCTTCGGTGGGTGTAGGTCAGCCATTGCAGCTTACCCGGCAATACCGCAACAATATCGGACGCCGGCTGGCGGTAACAGGCAGTGACACAAAAATAACCAAGGGCAAGTTGACGGAGGTCGCGGATAAAGGTATTGCCATTGAGAAGGATAAAGCGGCGAAAGGAAAGAAAAAGAAAAAAGAACCGGATACCGACACCGGGGCTGTGGTGTTCATCCCATTTGAAGAGATCAAAGAGGCCAGGGTGCAGGTATCGTTTAAACGTGATAATTAATTGATTGCATAAAATGGAAACTATTAATCTGGTTGAATCGTTTTCGGAATTCAAGGAATTCAAAAACATTGACCGTTCTACCATGATGCTGATCCTTGAAGATGTGTTTGGCAGTATGTTGGAAAAGAAGTACGGGTCTTCAGAAAACTTTGATATTATTGTGAATATCGACAAGGGTGACCTGGAAGTATGGCATAACCGCGTGATTGTTGAAGACGGGGAGGTGGAAGATGCGAATTCACAGATCGCTTATTCGGATGCCATTAAGATTGAACCTGACTTTGAAATTGGGGAAGAGGTATCGGAGCCGGTCAGGATGAGTGATTTTGGCCGCCGTGAGATTTTGGCCATCCGACAGAATCTGGCCTCAAAAATTCTAGAACTCGAAAAGGACAGCATTTACAAAAAGTACCAGGAACAGATCGGAGATCTTGTTACTGCCGAGGTTTACCAGGTTTGGAAAAAAGAGATCCTTGCCCTGGACGATGAAGACATTGAGTTGATCCTGCCCAAAACAGAACAGATCCCCTCCGATTTTTACCGTAAGGGCGATACGGTCAGGGCAGTGGTATCGAGGGTAGAGATAAAAAATAACAACCCCCTGATCATCATCAGCCGTACTTCGCCTGTTTTTCTCGAAAGGCTATTTGAACAGGAGGTGCCCGAGGTATATGACGGACTGATCACGATAAAGAAAATTGTTCGTGTATCTGGTGAAAGGGCCAAGGTAGCCGTGGAATCATATGACGATCGCATTGACCCGGTGGGTGCCTGTGTAGGTATGAAAGGTTCCAGGATTCATGGGATCGTAAGAGAGCTGCGCAACGAAAACATAGATGTTATCAATTATACCACCAACTCCAATCTTTATATTACCAGGGCATTGAGCCCTGCAAAGATCACATCGATCACCATTGATGAAGAAAACAAGAGGGCAGAGGTCTATCTGAAGCCCGACCAGGTTTCCCTAGCCATCGGTAAAGGCGGTTTTAATATCAAACTGGCCGGCTTGCTGACCGGGTATGAGATTGATGTGTACCGTGAAACCGAAATTGAGGGCGAGGATGTCGACCTGAAAGAGTTCAGCGATGAGATCGAGGGCTGGGTCATTGAGGAACTCAAAAGAATAGGATGCGATACCGCAAAAAGTGTATTAAACCTCAGCGTGGAGGATTTAGTGAACAGAACGGACCTGGAACAGGAAATGGTAGAGGAGGTTATGCGGATATTAAAAGCAGAGTTTGAATAAAATACCCTAAATTTGCACCGTTTTTACCAGATCCGGAAAATGAAAAGATAAGTTAAGGCTGTATATGACTGAGGGGACAAAAACAAGAAGATTAAGTAAGGTTGCCAAGGAATTTAACATTGGGCTGACCACCATTGTGGATTTCCTCAATAAGAAGGGAATTTCAGTGGACAATAATCCCAATGCCAAGATTTCCCCGGAGGCTTATGACTTGCTTTTTCAGGAATTCCAGAGTGAAAAAACCCTGAAAGAAGCCACCCGCAAGGCTGGTTTAAACATCATGCGCAGGGAAAGTATCTCTATTGACAAAGGAGGAAAGCCCGAAGAAGCTGAAAAAGAGCCGGATAAAGAAGAAGAATTGTTCATTCAGGACATCAAGGCACCGCTGGAAGAAGAACGCAAAAAAGAGAAGCCTGCTGAAGAAAAGGATAAACAAGCGGAAGATAAAGAAATCAGCGAAACGACTGAAAAGGAAAAAGCCAAGCCCAAAAAGAGGAAAAAGGAAACTGCGACTGAGGAGGAACCTAAAGAAGACAAGCCTGAAGAGGAGATTTCCGCCCCAACTGATGTTGATGTGGAAAAGGATGCCGGAGAAGTCCCGCCCGAAGAAACGGCCGAACCGGATAAAGTATTTCCGGAGATCCCAAAAGATATACCATTATCGGAACATTATAAGACCCAGTTCAAAAAACTGGAAGGCCCCACCATTTTGGGCAAGATGGATCTTCCTGATCCTAAGGAAGCCGAAAAAAAGCCAGTCGCTTCATCTTCCGATCCAGCCAAAGCAAAAAAGCGCAAACGAAAGCGCATTAAAAAGGATAAATCCTTTGATCAACAGCCTGGAGATCAGGATAAAAAAACCGACAAACAAGAAACGTCAAAAATACGTAAGAGCGGGAAAAAAGAGTATGTCAGGCCAGAAGTTTCGGAAGAAGAAATTTCACGGCAGATCAAAGAAACACTTGCAAACCTTAGTGGAAGCGGAAAATCAAAGGCAGCCAAGCATCGCCGGATGAAACGTGAGATTTTTCAGCAGCAAAAGGAAAAAGAGATGGAGCAGGCGGCAACAGAACAGAAAACCTTGGAGGTCACCGAGTTTATTTCTGCATCTGAGCTGGCAAACATGATGAATATCTCTGTAAATGAGATTATTTCCACATGCATGTCATTGGGCCTCTTCGTGTCGATCAATCAGCGCCTGGATGCTGAAACCATTGCCATCGTAGCTGATGAATTTGGTTTTGATGTAAATTTTGTAAGTGCAGAGTCGCAGGAGATCATCGAGGAAAAGGAAGACGATCCTGACCAGCTTACGGAACGTGCGCCCATTGTAACGGTTATGGGTCATGTGGACCACGGAAAAACATCGTTACTTGACCAGATACGTCACTCAAACATTATTGCCGGTGAGGCCGGTGGCATTACCCAGCATATCGGGGCATATGCCGTGGAATTGGAAAACGGAAAAACCATCACTTTCCTGGATACTCCGGGTCACGAGGCCTTTACCGCCATGCGTGCAAGAGGGGCCAAGGTAACGGATGTGGCCATCATTGTGGTGGCTGCCGACGACAGCGTAATGCCCCAAACCGTTGAAGCCATAAACCATGCCCAGGCAGCCGGTGTGCCCATTGTTATTGCCATCAATAAAATGGATAAGGAAAACGCGGCCCCTGAAAAGGTCAAGGAAGAACTAGCCAACATCAACATCCTGGTAGAGGACTGGGGTGGAAAATTTCAGAGCCAGGAATTATCTGCCAAGCAGGGAACAAACATTGATAATCTTCTGGAAAAAGTCCTGCTTGAATCAGAAATGCTTGAACTAAAAGCCAATGCGTCCAAGAGCGCTTTTGGTACTGTTATTGAATCATCCCTTGATAAAGGCCGTGGCTATGTGGCCACCATCCTTGTTCAGAACGGAACACTCAGGGTAGGCGACATTGTAGTGGCAGGAACAACCTATGGCAAAGTAAAAGCCATGTTTAATGAAAGGGGACACCGTATCACCGAGGCCGGGCCATCTACCCCTGTTTTGATACTGGGCCTGGATGGAGCTCCCCAGGCAGGCGACACCTTCAATGTAATGAAGTCGGAGAGTGACGCCAAAAACATTACCACCAGGCGGCAGCAGCTTATGCGTGAACAGGGCCTGCGTACCCAGAAACACATTACACTGGATGAAATTGGCCGCCGTATTGCCATCGGTGAATTCAAGGAGCTGAATGTTATTGTTAAAGGGGATGTGGATGGTTCTGTTGAGGCCCTTAGTGACTCTCTGTTGAAACTGTCGACAGATGAGATTCAGGTAAATATCATCCATAAAGCAGTGGGCCAGATCACAGAAGGTGATGTGTTGCTGGCATCTGCTTCCAATGCCATCATTATTGGTTTCCAGGTACGGCCTTCTGTGGCTGCGCGGAAGCTGGCAGAACAGGAACAGATTGACATCAGATTATACAGTGTGATATATAATGCCATCAACGAGCTTAAATCTGCCATCGAAGGGATGCTGTCGCCCGAGATTGAAGAAAAAATCCTGGCTAATCTGGAGGTGCGCGATGTCTTCAAGATTACCAAAGTAGGTACTGTGGCGGGCTGTATGGTGCTTGACGGCAAGATTCACAGGAACTCCAACATCAGGCTCATACGTGATGGTATTGTGGTGTTTACCGGCACCCTTGGATCGCTGAAGCGTTTCAAGGATGATGTGAAAGAAGTATCTGCTGGCTATGAATGTGGCCTGAACATTGACCGTTTCAATGACATCAAGGTAGGCGACATCATTGAAGCATTCGAAACCGTGGAGGTTGCCCGGAAACTTGAATAAGACCGGACCCCAAAGCCCGTATCTCAAATTTTCAAAAAGTTTTTTTGCCATGGTGCATATATCTTTTGATTATACACAGGTGCTGCCTTTTGTTTCTCAGGATGAGATCAAACTCTTTGAGAGGGAGTGCAGTCTGCACAGAAAAAACATTTACCAGCGCAAAGGAAAAGGCAGTGATTTCCTGGGATGGGTTGACCTGCCCGAAAAAACAGATCACGCATTGCTGAACCGGCTGGAAGCCGATGCGCTTGCAATCAGGGAGCAATCTGAAGTTGTAGTGGTCATTGGTATCGGGGGGTCTTATCTGGGCGCCCGGGCAGTTATCGAAACCCTTTCGGATGCGTTCCCAAAGTCAGATGTACAGGGCATGAACTCCCCAAATGTAATATATGCCGGACACCACCTGGATGCAGATTATCATCATGCCTTGTTAAAATATCTCGACAACAAAGACTATTCGGTTATTGTAATCTCAAAGTCAGGGACAACTACTGAACCCGCCATAGCCTTTCGTCTGATCAGAAAGCATATTGAAAGCAAATACGGTATCAATGGCGCCTCACAAAGGATTTATGCCATTACGGATGCACAACGGGGCGCACTGAAACAGCTTGCCGTTCAGCAGGGATACACCACTTATGATATCCCCGATGACGTGGGTGGCCGGTATTCTGTGCTTGCCCCCGTGGGTTTGCTGCCCATCGCCGTGGCTGGTATTGATGTGCGAAAAATCATTGAAGGTGCCCGGGCCATGGCCACCACCCTGAAGAAAAATGATCGCCTTGATAATAATCCTGCAGCACGTTATGCAGTAATCCGGAATATCCTCTACAATAAGGGCAAAACCATTGAAATACTGGTGGGATATAATCCTTCCCTGATGTATTTCATTGAGTGGTGGAAGCAATTATTTGGCGAGAGTGAAGGAAAGGACGGGAAAGGGATCTTCCCTGCCGGACTGGGCTTTACCACCGATCTGCATTCGATGGGGCAGTATATCCAGGATGGATTAAAAAATGTATTTGAGACCGTGATCACCGTTGGCAAGTCGCGGAAAACAATAAATATCCCGGGTGATGATGAGAATCTTGACGGGTTGAATTACCTTGTTGATCAGGGGCTGGATCATGTAAATGCCACCGCTGCACGTGCCACCATGATGGCACATGTTGACGGGGCTGTGCCCAATCTTGAAATCCATATCCCGGTTATCGATGCGCATAACCTGGGTGAACTCATATATTTTTTTGAGATGGCTTGTGCCATCAGCGGCTATATTTTGGATGTCAATCCTTTTGATCAGCCGGGCGTGGAGTCTTATAAACGCAATATGTTTGCCTTGCTCGGGAAACCGGGCTTGGAAAAAGAGGCAAAAGCCCTCAGAGAACGTCTGAAATAAGGGTGGGGTGACTTTTCTTGTTGAAGCAACTCCTGCAGAATGGTTCGTATACGTCAGTTTCTCCAAGCAGAACAAGTTTTTCGCTGGCAACAATGCGATTGGAATACTGGGCCAGGTTTCCACATCTGACACATATGGCATGCACTTTGGTAATATATTCTGCGGTGGCAAGTAGTGCGGGCATCGGTCCAAAAGGCTGTCCCTTGAAATCCATATCCAGGCCTGCCACAATTACCCTGACTCCTGCATTGGCCAACTGGTTGCAAACATTGGGCAGTTCCGCATCAAAAAACTGGGCCTCATCAATGACCACCACATCCACATCGTTGGCCATCAGAAGAATATTGCTGGAAGCAGGCACAGGCGTAGACATGATTTCATTTTCATCATGGGATACTACCTTTTCTTCATCATACCGTGTATCTACACCAGGTTTGAAGATCTCAACCTTTAGTTTGGCTATGCGTGCCCTTTTTAAACGGCGGATCAGTTCTTCCGTTTTTCCGGAGAACATGCTGCCGCATATGACCTCAATCCATCCACGGCCACGCGACCGGCCCACGTCATTTTCAAGAAACATCTGCGGGTTTTGTTTTTAATTCATCGCTAGACACAAAAATAAACAATAACTTTACACCGTTTTGTATTCCGAAGAAGAATCATTTTAAAATCCTGTTTTTTTATGAATCAATCAGCCATCAAAGATGATATCCTGCGCCTTCTGGAAGAGATTGTGAACAGGACGCATCGCATCACCAGGGACCACCCCGCAAAAGACCCTTCCTTGGAAATAGACCTTATCAGGGACGACCTGCGTTTATTGTACCGGCATTTTGAAATGTTCGGAGCACAGCAAGAAGCCCCGGCAGCGCCCGAACCAGAACAAGCGCCTGTGCCTGAGCCTGCCGCGCACGAACCCGAACAAACACCCGCGACCGAATCCGTCGCTTCCGAACATGTGTCAGCAACTGAAGCTGTTGCCCCCGAAACAGCCAAACCAGAGGATGCAGATATACAACCACCTTCCGCACCTGAAGATGATACTGTCCGGGAAGAGCCGCTCCGGCCTGCTCCGGAAAAACCAAAGACAAACAATGGTGTTAAGGCTGTGATCGACATTTTGTCTGAATACAGCAACCGGACCATCGGTGACCAATATATGAAAGAAGAAGATGACAGCCTCCATCAACGTATTTCCGGCGAAAAAGAAGATAAAAGCATCGGTACACGCATGCAGACGCACCCGATCACAAATCTTAAGGAGGCCATCGGTGTGAATGAAAAGTTTTTGTTCATCAATGAGTTATTTGGCGGCAATATAGAGGATTATCGAGAAGCCATTGCCCGTCTCAATGGTATGGAGGATATGAAAGCGGCCTTCGATTATTTAAATCAGCTGGGAAGGGATTATTCATGGGATGGCAACCGTTCTGTGGCTACCATTGAGAAGCTGGCCAACCTGGTGCAGCGCAGACATATGTAAAGAGGTCATTGATATTAAATTTTTGGTAATCAGGGAGTTATGTCTGAAATGCTTGTGTTGTACATTGTGCCCACGCCGGTGGGTAACCTTGAAGATATGAGCCTTCGTGCACAGCGGGTTTTGCAGGAGGTGGATTATGTGCTAACGGAAGATACACGTGTAACGGGCAAATTGCTGAAGCATTTCGGCATCGGTTCAAAAATGATGTCCTATCATCAGCACAACGAACATAAGGTGTTGCCCGGTCTGATTGGCCGTATAAAATCAGGTGAGCAAATGGCCCTGGTCAGCGATGCCGGCACCCCTGGCATATCAGACCCGGCTTTTTTGCTTGTGCGGGAATGCATCCGTGAAGGCATCAGGGTGGAAGTTTTGCCTGGTGCCACGGCTTTTGTTCCGGCACTGGTGGCCAGCGGACTCCCTTGCGAACGTTTTTGTTTTGATGGCTTTTTGCCTGTTAAAAAAGGACGGCGGTTACGCCTGGAATCCCTGGCCGGAGAAACCCGTACCATGGTGTTTTATGAATCACCTTACCGCCTGCTGAAAACCCTCGGCGATTTGGCCGCCATCCTGGGCGGCGAAAGGCAGGCCAGTGTGTCGCGTGAGATCAGTAAAATGCACGAAGAACATATACGGGGCAGCCTGGCGGAGCTGTACAGCCTGTTTTCAGAAAGAAGCATCAAGGGGGAAATCACCATCGTGGTGTCAGGACTTGTCATCTAGTTTCAGTACGGCCATAAATGCCTGCTGGGGAACTTCAACATTGCCTACCTGGCGCATCCGTTTCTTGCCTTTCTTCTGTTTTTCCAACAATTTGCGTTTCCTGGTAATGTCGCCTCCGTAACATTTGGCGGTTACATCTTTGCGCAACGCTTTGACCGTTTCGCGGGCAATGATCTTGGCACCAATACCGGCCTGAATGGCAATGTCGTATTGCTGTCTTGGGATCAATTGCCTTAGTTTGGCACAGATTCGCTTGCCAAAGTCATAGGCATTTTCCCTGTGAATAAGTGCGGATAAGGCATCTACATGATCGCCATTGAGCAGGATATCCAGTTTGATCAGGTTCGAAGGCTTGTAGCCAATTGGATGATAGTCGAATGAGGCATATCCGCGCGAAATCGTTTTCAGACGGTCGTAAAAGTCAAAGACGATTTCAGCCAGCGGCATCTCGAAAGTCAGCTCTACCCGGTCGGTGGTCAGGTATACCTGGTTTTTCACCACACCCCTTTTATCGAGGCAGAGCGACATCACAGGGCCTATGTATTCAGATTTTGTGATGATCTGTGCAGAAATATAGGGTTCTTCGATGGATTCCAGTTCATTGGGACCCGGCATGTCGGAAG
>PXAA01000019.1 GCA_003567205.1 Bacteroidales bacterium | reverse complement strand
GGAAACGGGTATCGCCCGGATCTTCGATGATCACCTTCCGCATCATCTGTCTTACAATGATCTCAAAGTGTTTGTCGTTGATCTTCACACCCTGCAGCCGGTAAACCTCCTGCACCTCGTTAACAATATATTCCTGCACGGCAGTGGGTCCTTTAATTGCAAGGATATCGGCCGGGGTAATTGGTCCGTCTGATAAGGGGGTGCCGGCTTTAACAAAGTCGTTTTCCTGGGCAAGGATCTGTTTGGTCAAAGGCACCAGGTAATGCTTCTCATCCCCGGTTTTTGAGGTGATGATCAATTCCCGGTTGCCACGCTTGATCTTTTTACCGAAAGAAACAACCCCATCGATTTCAGATACCACGGCAGGGTCGGAGGGGTTACGGGCCTCGAACAATTCCGTAATACGCGGGAGCCCCCCGGTGATGTCACCGGATTTTCCAACAGCACGAGGGATCTTCGCAATAATGGTTCCCGGCTTTAATTCCTTATCTTCTGTAACAATCACATGGGCTCCCACCGGCATGTCGTACACACGTGCTGTCTTGCCGTCATTACCAACAATGCTGATGGAAGGATTTCGGGTCTTGTCTTTGGAATCGATAATGACTTTTTCGTAATACCCGGTTTGTTCATCAGAATCCGTCCGGTATGTGGTGCCCTCTTTCATATTGTTATATATCACCTTACCCAGCTGATCAGATATAATCACGGCATTGTAAGGATCCCATTCGCATATTAGCTCTCCGCTCTGTACCTCATCACCGTGTTTGAAATACAGGTTTGCACCATAAGGAATGTTCTGGCTGGTAAGCACCATTTGGGTATTTTTGTCCACAATACGCATCTCCGCAGAACGGCCAATAACCACCTGGTATTCATTCCTTTCATCACTGTTGAAAGACACTGACCGGAGTTCATCAATCTCCAGCAAGCCGCCGTATTTGGCATTGATCTTGGAGGCGGTAGCAATATTTGATGCGGTACCACCTACGTGGAAGGTACGTAACGTCAACTGGGTACCGGGTTCTCCGATCGATTGTGCGGCAATTACTCCCACCGATTCTCCTTTCTGCACCATGCGTCCGGTAGCCAGGTTGCGGCCGTAACATTTGGCACAAACCCCCACCTTTGACTCGCAAGTGAGCACCGAACGGATTTCCACTGCTTCAATGGGCGATTCGTCGATCACGGCAGATATTTCTTCGGTCAGTTCCTCACCCGCTTTCACAATGATCTCACCCGAGGTGGGATGATAGATATCATGCAAGGTGTTCCTGCCAAGAATGCGGTCATACAGGCTTTCTACTGTCTCCTCATTGTTCTTGAGTGCCGTGGCGGTCAGCCCCCTCAACGTACCGCAATCTGTTTCTGTAATAATCACATCCTGTGCTACATCCACCAGGCGTCGTGTAAGGTATCCGGCATCTGCTGTTTTCAGCGCGGTATCAGCCAGACCTTTACGGGCACCGTGCGTGGAAATAAAATACTCCAGCACCGAGAGTCCCTCCTTAAAGTTTGAAAGGATGGGGTTTTCAATAATCTCACCACCCTTGGCACCGGACTTCTGTGGTTTGGCCATCAATCCACGCATACCAGACAGCTGACGGATCTGCTCTTTGGATCCCCTCGCCCCGGAGTCAAGCATCATAAATACCGGGTTGAATCCCTGGTTGTCGGCCGTGGTTTTGTCAATCAGTACCTTGGTAAGTTTGGCATTGGTATGCGTCCAGATATCAATAATCTGGTTGTAGCGCTCATTATTGGTGATAAAGCCCATACTGTAGTTGCCGCGGACTTCCTCTACCTGGTCGTCGGCCTGATTGATAAGGATTTGTTTTTCCGCGGGCACAATGATGTCCCCCAGGTTAAACGACAAACCACCACGGAAGGCCAATTCAAAACCAAGGTCTTTGATATCATCCAAAAACTGCGATGTACGGGAGATCCCGGTCTCCTTCATAATGCCGCCGATAATATCACGGAGGGCCTTTTTGGTGAGCAACTGATTAATGAATTCGTATTCTTCGGGGATCACGCGGTTAAACAGCACCCGGCCGACAGTTGTTTCAACCAGGCTGGTGACCAGTTTGTCCTTTTCCTTAACAGGTACGCGCACCTTAATAATGGCGTGCAAGTCTGCTGCACCTTCATTATGCGCAATAATCACCTCTTCGGGGCCATAGAAAGTAAGGCCTTCCCCTTTTACCGGATGTTCGGACGTGCTCTTCCGGGCCTTGGTCATATAATACAAACCCAGGACCATATCCTGTGAAGGTACGGCAATGGGTGCCCCATTGGCAGGGTTTAGTATGTTGTGAGAAGCCAGCATCAAAAGCTGTGCCTCAAGTATGGCGGCATTTCCAAGCGGCAGGTGTACCGCCATCTGGTCGCCGTCGAAGTCGGCATTAAAGGCCGTACATACCAGGGGATGCAACTGAATGGCCTTGCCTTCGATCAGCTTGGGCTGGAAGGCCTGAATACCGAGCCGGTGAAGGGTAGGTGCACGGTTCAGCAAAACGGGGTGGCCCTTTAATACATTTTCCAGGATATCCCAAACAACCGGGTCTTTCCTGTCAACAATTTTTTTGGCCGACTTAACGGTTTTAACAATGCCGCGCTCGAGCATCTTGCGGATAATGAAAGGCTTGAATATCTCGGAAGCCATTTCTTTGGGGATGCCGCATTCATGCAAGCCCAGTTCGGGGCCAACCACGATTACCGAACGGGCAGAATAGTCTACACGTTTACCCAGAAGATTCTGGCGGAAACGCCCCTGCTTGCCTTTTAAACTATCAGACAACGACTTTAAAGGCCTGTTGGATTCAGTTTTTACCGCATTTGTCTTACGGGAGTTGTCGAACAATGAATCCACTGCCTCCTGCAACATTCGTTTTTCGTTGCGCAATATCACATCGGGCGCTTTAATCTCAATCAGGCGTTTGAGCCGGTTGTTGCGAATAATCACGCGGCGATATAAATCGTTCAGGTCGCTGGTGGCAAAACGGCCCCCATCCAGGGGCACCAGCGGACGCAGTTCGGGAGGGATTACAGGGACCACATCCACTATCATCCAGTCCGGACGGTTTTCAATGGTGCGCTGTGCATCACGGAAAGCTTCCACTACTTGCAGGCGCTTGAGTGCATCTGCCTTTCGTTGCTGCGAGGTTTCCGTATTCGCCTTATGGCGCAAGTCATAGGAGAGTTGATCAAGGTCAAGCTTTGACAACAATTCTTTCAGCGCCTCGGCACCCATCCTGGCTACGAATTTATTCGGATCATCTTCGTCAAGCATCTGGTTTTCCATTGGGATAGACTCCAGCACATTGAAGTATTCTTCTTCTGTAAGGAAATCCATATAATTCAACTCATCTGACTTGACACCGGAGTTAATTACGACGTAGCGCTCATAATAGATGATCTGGTCAAGTTTTTTGGATGGCAGGCCCAATAGATAGCCAATTTTGTTGGGAAGGGTGCGGAAAAACCAGATATGTGCCACAGGCACTACCAGTTTGATATGCCCCATTCGTTCCCTGCGTACTTTCTTCTCAGTTACTTCCACGCCGCAACGGTCACATACTATACCCTTGTAACGGATACGCTTGTATTTTCCGCAATGACATTCCCAGTCCTTCACCGGACCGAAAATCCTTTCGCAGAAGAGCCCGTCTCTTTCGGGCTTGTAGGTGCGATAATTAATGGTTTCTGGCTTCAACACCTCCCCGTGCGACCGCTCCAGCACGGACTCGGGAGAGGCCAGGCTAATGGTAATGCTGGAGAAATTACTTTTGACGTTGGATTCTTTTCTGAAAGCCATATAATTTGTTTGTTAATGACGTATGTTCAATAAATTGCGTTCACCGAAAAACGGCCTGTCAATCGAAGCTGATGTTAAGGCCCAGGCCTCTGAGCTCATGTACCAGCACATTGAATGACTCAGGAACACCGGCAATTGGCATGTTGTCGCCTTTTACCAGTGCCTCGTATGTTTTTGCACGGCCAATCACATCATCTGACTTCACGGTGAGGATTTCCTGCAAAACATTGGCTGCACCAAAAGCTTCCAGTGCCCAAACTTCCATCTCTCCAAAACGCTGGCCGCCAAATTGGGCTTTACCACCCAGGGGCTGCTGCGTGATCAGCGAATATGGTCCGATTGAACGGGCATGCATCTTGTCATCCACCATATGACCAAGTTTCAGCATATAGATTACTCCCACGGTGGCAGGCTGGTCAAAGCGTTCGCCCGTGCCGCCATCATACAGGTAAACCCTGCCGTTTTCAGGCAGGCCGGCATTTTTCATGTACTCATTGATCTGATCAATATGGGCGCCGTCAAAGATCGGGCTGGCAAATGTCATTCCAAGCTTCTGACCTGCCCATCCAAGTACGGTTTCATAAATCTGTCCAAGGTTCATTCGGGAAGGAACACCCAGCGGATTCAGCACAATATCAACCGGTGTGCCATCTTCCAGAAACGGCATATCCTCCTGCCGTACAATCTTGGCAACGATCCCTTTGTTTCCGTGACGGCCGGCCATCTTGTCACCCACCTTGAGTTTGCGTTTTTTGGCAAGATAAACCTTGGCCAGCTGTACAATCCCGGTAGGCAGTTCATCACCAACGGTTGCGGTAAATTTGCGACGCTTATAGTTGCCCAGGAGGTCTTTGTACTGAATGGAATAATTATGCAACAACTCTTTGATGAGCTGATTTTTCTTCTTATCGGTGGTCCAGTTATTGGGATTTACCGTAGCGTAGTCGAGGTTGTGCAGAATTTTCTGGGTAAACTTGGTTCCCTTTGGCACCACTGATTCTTTCAGGCTGTTGGAAACACCCTGGGATGTCTTTCCAGACACCAGCACAATCAGTTTATCCACCAGTTTGGAACGCAATTCACCGGCCTTTTGCTTAAACTCTGCATCCAGTTTTTCCACAAAAGCCTTTTCCTTTGTTTTGGCCTTGCGGTCCTTGATGATCCTGGAAAATAGTTTTTTATCCACAATAACCCCCTTGGTGGCCGGAGGGGCCTTCAGTGAAGCATCCTTCACATCACCGGCTTTGTCTCCGAAGATGGCACGCAGAAGTTTTTCTTCCGGGGTGGGGTCAGTTTCACCCTTGGGGGTGATTTTACCAATCAGGATATCGCCCTCATTTACCTCGGCACCAATTCGGATAAGGCCGTTTTCGTCGAGGTCCTTGATGGCATCTGCACTCACATTCGGAATATCACTGGTAAGTTCTTCGGCGCCACGTTTGGTGTCGCGGACATCCAACGAAAACTCTTCTATATGAATGGAAGTAAAAATATCGTCACGGACGATCTTTTCTGATACCACAATGGCATCCTCAAAATTATAGCCTTTCCAGGGCATGAAAGCCACTTTCAGGTTGCGGCCCAATGCCAGTTCGCCATTTTTTGTAGCATATCCCTCACAAAGCAACTGGCCTTTTTTAACATGCTGGCCTTTTTTGACAATGGGTTTGAGGCTCAGACAGGTATTCTGGTTTGTTTTGCTAAACTTGGTCAGTGTATAGGTTTTCAGATCATCCTCAAAACTAACCAGCCGTTCATCTTCGCTCCGCGAATACCTGATTACCATGGTGTCGGAATCCACGTATTCAACAACCCCGGAACCTTCGGCGTGCAACAATACCCTTGAATCGTTGGCCACCCTCTTTTCAAGTCCTGTTCCCACGATGGGTATTTCAGGATTGATCAGTGGCACAGCCTGACGCATCATATTACTTCCCATAAGCGCACGGTTGGCATCGTCATGCTCCAGAAAGGGAATAAGGGAAGCAGCAATGGATGCAATCTGGTTTGGCCCTACATCCATGAGTTTTATCTGTGCAATCTCAACAATCGGATAATCGGCCTGATATCTGACCTTGAGGCGTTCTTCCTCAAAAGCTCCGTCTTTTTTCAACGCCACATTGGCCTGGCTGATTATCTCGGTCTCTTCTTCTTCGGCAGACAGGTATACGGGTGCTTTATCAAAGCGTACCTTGCCCTCCTCAACTTGGAAGTATGGTGTTTCAATAAATCCCAGTTCGTTTACTTTTGCAAACACACAGAGCGAAGAAATCAAACCGATATTTGGTCCTTCCGGGGTTTCTATCGTACACAAGCGTCCGTAGTGGGTAAAATGGACGTCCCTTACCTCAAATCCGGCACGCTCGCGCGAGAGACCTCCCGGTCCAAGCGCCGACATCCGACGTTTATGGGTGATCTCCGCCAACGGATTGGTCTGGTCCATGAACTGCGACAACTGGTTGGTCCCAAAGAAAGAATTGATTACCGATGACAGCGTCTTGGCGTTGATCAGGTCGGTTGGTGCAAATACCTCATTGTCACGTACATTCATTCGCTCCCGGATGGTACGGGCCATGCGGGCCAGGCCTACGCCAAACTGGGCATATAATTGTTCACCTACCGTACGTACGCGGCGATTGCTCAAATGGTCAATGTCATCCACATCCGCCTTAGCGTTCACCAGTTCAATGAGGTATTTCACAATGCAGATGATGTCTTCTTTGGTGAGCACCTTCACATCCATGGGTGTGTTAAGGTTCAGTTTCCTGTTGATGCGATAGCGGCCAACATCACCCAGGTCATAGCGCTTGTCGGAGAAGAATAATTTTTCGATCATACTGCGCGCGGTCTCATCATCCGGCGGATCTGCATTGCGCAACAGGCGGTAAATAAACTCAACCGCTTCTTTTTCAGAGTTTGTGGTATCCTTCTGCAGGGTATTGTAAACCAGGATATAGTCGTTTACATTCAAGCCCTCTTTATGCAGGATGATGGTTTTAACCCCGGCATCGATAATCTGATCGATGTGTTCCTTTTCCAGTATAGTTTCGCGGTCAATGATGACCTCTGTACGTTCAATGGATACCACCTCGCCTGTATCTTCATCCACGAAGTCTTCCACCCATGACCTGAGTACCCTGGCCGCCAGCTTGCGGCCAATGAATTTCCTAAGCCCCGTTCTGGTTACTTTTACCTCGTCGGCCAGGTTAAATATTTCCAGGATATCCTTGTCTGTTTCAAAACCGATGGCCCGCAACAAGGTAGTGACAGGCAATTTCTTTTTGCGGTCGATGTAAGCATACATCACGCTGTTGATATCGGTGGCAAACTCTATCCAGGATCCTTTGAACGGGATGATCCGGGCGCTGTAAAGTTGTGTTCCGTTTGCATGGACACTGGTCCCGAAGAATACACCGGGCGAGCGGTGCAACTGAGACACCACCACACGCTCTGCGCCATTGATCAGGAATGTTCCACGCGGGGTCATGTACGGAATGGTGCCCAGGTAAACATCCTGAATAATGGTCTCAAAATCTTCGTGCTCCGGATCCGTACAGTACAGCTTTAATTTTGCCTTGAGAGGTACACTGTATGTGAGCCCCCTGTCTATACATTCGCGAATGCTATACTTGGGCGGATCAATAAAGTAGTCCAGAAACTCAAGTACGAAATTGTTTCTGGCATCTGATATTGGGAAATTTTCGCTGAAAACCTTAAAAAGACCCTCATTTTTCCTGTTTTCAGGGGTTGTTTCAAGCTGGAAAAAGTCCTGGAAGGACTTTATCTGAATCTCGAGAAAATCAGGATAATCAAAATGAGCGGTTACGGTTCCGAAATTTACCCTTTCTGCGGTTTTTTGTTTTGCTGCCAAGGCTTATATGTTTGAAGTTTAAAAAGCTAAAAATTAAAGAACAGAATAACCAGCAATAAAGATCAGACTTCCACAGCGAATGCTTCATTCGGCAGAAGTCTAATCTTATTTGTTTGCAATTGCAGGTTACTTAATCTCAACCTCTGCTCCAGCTTCGTCAAGTTGTTTTTTAAGTGACTCAGCCTCATCCTTCGTAACTCCTTCCCTGATGGCCTTTGGTGCACCATCAATCAACTCTTTCGATTCTTTCAGACCGAGGCTGGTGAGTTCTTTAACAAGTTTTACCACAGCAAGTTTAGATGGGCCAGCGGCTTTCAGGATAACATCAAATTGTGTCTTTTCTTCAGCGGCCTCACCTCCTGCTTCACCGCCAGTGGCTGCAACGGCTACCGGAGCAGCAGCGGCTGGTTCAATACCATATTCTTCTTTCAAAATAGTTGCCAATTCATTAACCTCTTTTACCGAGAGATTAACCAATTGTTCTGCAAAAGCTTTCAAATCTGCCATTTTCTTATTGTTTTAATTGGGTTTTACTTTGTGATTCATTGATTCATCAGCCTTCTTCTTTTTCAGAAAGCGTTTTGAGCACGCCGCTAATGGTATTGCCACCCGATTGAAGGGCAGCGATCACATTTTTGGCGGGCGATTGCAATAATCCGATCAGGTCTCCGATCAATTCTTCTCTTGATTTAATCTTTGTGAGCACATCCAGCTGATCATCGCCGATAAAAAACGCCTCTTCGATATAAGCCCCTTTAAGCCTGGGTTTGTCGCTTTTCTTGCGAAAATCCTTGATCAGCCTGGCGGGGACATTTCCTGTATCTGAAATCATTAAAGAGGTAGAACCTGCCAAAACCTCAAACAAAGGTTCCAGGTTCTTCTCGCTTTGCTCCATGGCTTTTTTCAGCAGGGTGTTTTTTACCACCTCCAGCGAAACATTCCGCCTGAAGCACAACCTGCGAAGGTTGTTGATGGTCTCCACGTTCAAATCAGAAGTATCGGCCAGATAAATGATATCACTGTTTTTCAGTTTTTCTGTCAGCGACTCAATGATCTGATATTTTTCTTCTCTGTTTTTCATGTGTTCGTATTTAAAGGTGAACCACCTTTTTTGTTTATAATGCAGCCGATTTGGTATCGACCTGAATGCCCGGGCTCATGGTGCTCGACATATAAATGCTTCGCATATAGGTGCCCTTGGCTGCTGCAGGTTTCAGCCGCAAAATTGTCTGGATGAGTTCTTTGGCATTTTCCACGATCTTTTCTTTCTCAAAAGAGACTTTTCCGATCCCTGCATGCACAATACCAAATTTATCCACCTTGAAATCGATCTTGCCACCTTTTACATCAGATACTGCTTTGCCAATATCCATGGTAACGGTTCCGGCTTTAGGGTTGGGCATAAGTCCACGCGGACCCAGGACACGTCCGAGGGCACCAACTTTGGGCATCACATTGGGCGTGGTGATCACCACATCCACATCGGTCCAACCACCTTTGATCTTCTCCACATATTCATCCAGGCCAACGTAATCAGCCCCGGCTTCTTTTGCTTCGTCTTCCTTTTCAGGACCACAAAGTACCAGTACGCGCACTGTCTTTCCTGTTCCGTGCGGCAGGGTAACCACCCCGCGTACCATCTGATTGGCCTTCCGGGGGTCTACACCCAGCCTGATGTCCAGGTCAACGGAAGCATCAAACTTGGTATAGCTGATCTTCTTTAAGATATCAGCCGCGTCAGATAAGGAATACACCGTGCTCCTGTCGAACTTTGCCAAAGCTTCTTTTTGATTTTTCGTTATTTTCGCCATGTCTAGATTGCGTTAAGCTTTAATTAATTCATAGCCCATGCCTGCGATATTCCGCCGGCGCTACACGGGGCGCTCCCCTTTGATACGAATACCCATGCTGCGTGCGGTACCGGCAACCATATTCATGGCCGACTCTACCGTAAAACAGTTCAGGTCTGGCATCTTTTCTTCAGCGATCGCCCGTACCTTATCCCAGGTAATGGTTGCTACTTTTGTTCTGTTGGGTTCTGCTGAACCTAATTTTATCTTTGCTGCTTCGCGCAACTGCACGGCAACGGGCGGGGTCTTAATGATAAAATTAAAGGACTTGTCCCTGAATACCGTAATGATCACTGGGATCACTTTCCCTGCCTTGTCTTGCGTACGCGCATTGAACTGCTTGCAAAACTCCATGATATTAACACCTTTGGCACCCAAAGCAGGGCCCACGGGTGGAGAGGGGTTTGCAGCACCTCCTCTGATTTGCAGCTTAATAATTCCACTAACTTCTTTTGCCATTTTTTGATTGTTTTTCAAATAAGGAGATTGACATTTTCAGCAAGCCTAAAAAACATGTGGCCCGGCATGCGACCGTAACATCGCGTCACCAAGCTTACTACTCTTTTTCTACCTGCATGAAACTCAATTCCAAAGGTGTTTTTCGTCCAAAAATCTTCACCATCACTTTTAACTTCTTCTTCTCCTCGTTGATTTCTTCGATCACACCTGAGAAACTGTTAAACGGTCCGTCAGTTACTTTCACGGTTTCCCCGACAATGTAGGGAACGTTCAGTTCTTCCTCTTTGCCCGATAGTTCATCAACCTTTCCTAAAATGCGGTTGACTTCTGCCGGTCGCAAGGGTACCGGGCCGCCACCAGAGCCCAAAAAACCCAATACACCGGGCACATTCCTGATAATATGCGGAATCTCACCCGCCAAAGCAGCCTCTATCAGAACATATCCGGGAAAATAATTGCGCTCGGCACTTATTTTCTTCCCTTTACGAACCTTATAGACCTTCTCCGTCGG
>PXAA01000010.1 GCA_003567205.1 Bacteroidales bacterium | reverse complement strand
TGGCCATGATGGGTGGTATGATCGTGCAGATATTGTCTGTACCGCTTAAGGTCAGCCAATACTACGACCGGCTCACCTTTGAACGCATCCTTGGCTTTTCACTGGACGTCCTGGTAGTGGCAGCCATTGCGTCCATCCGCCTGGACCTTTTTATAGAAAACTTGTGGCCTTTTCTCATCCTGATGGCTGCCGGTATTGCCTGGTTGTTCTTTTCGCTCACGGTGTTGGCACCCAGGATGTTTCCCTACAACTGGCTGGAACGGGGCATTACCGAATATGGCATGCAAAGCGGGGTTACCGCCATGGGGCTGCTGCTGCTCCGGCTGGTGGATCCGCATTATAAGACCGACACGGCGCAGGCTTTTGGTTTTAAACAAATGCTCTACGAGCCTTTTCTGGGAGGTGGATTCATTACGGCGACTGCTCCCTTTATCCTGATAGGATTAGGCATATGGTGGTCCATATGGGCTTCAGCTGGCATTATCCTTCTGTTTGGTTTTGTTTCGTGGCTAAGCGGATGGACGCGAAAAAATCCGCAAAAAAAGGCCGTCAGATAATATAAAAGCAACCCTTACCGGTCCGATTCTACTGGTCAGATCATTTCTTTTCCCGGAGCAATTCAATGGCCGTTTCAATGATATCATCCCTGCCTTCAAGGATGCCCTCTTCTGTCATTGCGGCAACAATATCCGGCACTACACCAGGTTCAATGCTGTTTCCTTCCGGGCTGTAAAACCTGGTACTGGAAACCCGCAGCAGCCAGCCGTTGGGTAAATCCCAGAAAGCCGGCAGGCCGCCACCTCCACCGGTGGTATCCCCCACAAGGGTCACACGGTTTATTGCCTTCATATACTGCGCAAAATAGGTGGTCGCACTGTAGCTCTTCCTGTTGGTCAGTACCACCACATCGCCTGAGTAACGAAGGCCATCATGGGGTTCGATATATACCTTTTCTGAGCGAAAATCTTCATGGCCTGGCCCGTTCTTGATGAAATTGGTACCCACGAATACTTTTTCGTCGGTAAAACGGGCCGCTATATTGCGGCCATTGGTCGGATCCCCTCCCCCATTGTTGCGCACATCGATGATCAGGCCATTGACGTTGTCCTGGTTCAGAACACTGATCAGATTGTCCAGGTTGCCCTGGCCGATGGTACTGCCAAAACTGCCATAATAAGCATAAACAATGCCACCGGGCAGACCCACCACCTGCAGTGGCCCGAAATAACGCTGATTGTTTTTAAAATAATTCCGTTCGATGATGGAATAATAAAAGTTCTCCGGACTGTCAAGAAACCACTGCCAATACCTCGACCGGTCAAAAGAACTCAGCAGGTTCACATGTCCATCGCGCAGCTGAAACAACATATCGGCACACAGATCAAATAATTCCACCGCATTCATGTCTTTCCTGACATCAGGCCGGTACTCATCATACACAGCGTCCCAATCGATGCCCTTTTCTTCAAAGAAGGAATAATGGCGATCTGCAAAGGTCCAGACCTCCTCAAATATCGTCACGGGGTCTGTTTTCGCATCCGGCTCCATAAATAGTTTCTCACATGAAACCATAAATAACAAAAGACCTGCTATCCAAAAAAATGATTGATTATGCTTCATCCCAATTGCTTAATAATTAACATATCAAAACTTCCATTAATTCACCATAAAAAATAGTTCCAGAACAAGCTGGTGGCTGGCATTATATACATTTAGTCCGTGGCTTCCGCTGATGCGGTAATAATCCCACACATAACCGATCCTGAAATGGTTTGGATTGTGCGGCCCTCCAAAGGATTCCCTGATGAAAACCCCTGTAACCAGGTGTGCATGGTTGCCCGGACGCAGGATCATGCGCTCGGTATCCAGCATCCGTGAGCCACCGTCATCCGCCAACTGAAACGTAGTCCCATACTCGGGCAATCTTACACCATAACCAAGCAGCCCTGCAGAAAGAGAAAAATCAAAATGCCACTGGCGGTTAAAGAAAAATGGGACATATTCTGCATATACCTGGGGATGCACTGAACCCACGAAATCAGAAAACAAGAAGGAATTGCCCAAAGAGGGTGCCAACCGGACATTCCCGAACACATTGGCCTGCCCGCCAATAAAAAAGTCAACAGCCCCCCGGCTGTCTAATGCCCATAAATGCATGTAACGAACCCCAATGGCCGGGTTATTGACTATGGTGCCTTCGTGCCGGGGTCTGGCATAGTGATATCCCAGCCGTGCAAAGCTCCACTCAACAATCTGATGGTCTTGGCGTGCATGACGGCCAAAGGCAAGAATGCCACCCGGACCTGTATAATGCAGGTTAGACATGCGCTGATCTAGAAAGCGACCATAGGAAAAGCCCTGGTCGATCTTGAAATATACCTGTTTGTCCGGCAATATACTATCCGGTTCTTCCGGCGAAGAAAAAACCATGGCACTTGAAGAGATTGCCAGGGCCAGAAGAAAAAAAACAAAGCCTCGTTGTATTGATTTCATTTCAGCGTATTAGTTGGTTGAGATGTATGCTTCGGAAAAACAGCTTTCCGCTAAAGCAAAATTATAAAAAATGCCACACCCGCATCAGCACCAGAAAGTACTGCAAAAAAAGACCAATGGCAATATTTTTTCTAATTTTGTTTATAACAAGCGTGATGGCATGACAGTACCGGCAAATAAGGAAGCACTTTTGGGAAAGACCCTGAAACAACTGCAGGAGATTATAACCCGGCATGGTTGGCCGGATTATGTTTCCAGGCAATTGGCAGACTGGTTATACAAACATATGATCGATACGGTGGATGCCATGACAAACCTTTCCAAAAAGATGCGCAGGGAAATAAACGAAACATACCAGATCGGTTGGTCTGCACCCCTGAAAGCAGAAACCTCTCAGGACGGAACAAAAAAATACCTTTTCAATGCCATTGAAGGGGGATTGATAGAGTCAGCATACATCCCGGACGGCAAAAGGCACACCTTATGCGTGTCTTCACAAGGGGGCTGTAAAATGGGTTGCAGCTTTTGTATGACAGCCCGGCAGGGTTTTCAGGGGCAACTTACATCGGGTGAAATACTCAACCAGGTAAGGAGCATTCCCGAAAGCCACCTGCTGAGCAATATTGTTTACATGGGAATGGGGGAACCCATGGATAACCTGGAGGCCGTTCTGGACAGCCTGGAAATACTGAGTGCAGGTTATGGCTTTGGCATGAGTCCTCGCCGCATCACGGTGTCCACAATTGGGATACTTCCGGCCATTCAGACTTTTTTAGAAAAAAGCCGCTGCCACCTGGCCATCAGCCTGCATTCTCCGTTTGCAGAAGAAAGGAATCAATTAATCCCCATGGAAAAAGCCCATCCGATTGACAGCATACTCGATGCCATCCGTCGGTTTCCTATTGAAAAGCAACGCCGTATTTCCTTTGAATATATAGTCTTTAAGGATCTGAACCACAGCCCGGGGCATGTAAAGGCACTGGCGCGGTTACTGCAAGGCTTTCGTTGCCGCATCAACCTGATCCGCTTTCATCCGATCCCGGGCAGTTCACTGCAATCGCCAGACGAAGCAAGCCTGCTCGCATTCAGGGAAGCCCTGGAAAACAAAGGAATCACAACCACCATTCGCCGGTCTCGCGGACAGGATATACACGCAGCCTGCGGATTATTGTCTACAAAAACATAACCTGTTCATGGCAGTATTGGGAAACATAATAAAAGTGGTACTCGAAATAACCGATAAGATGATTCCGGAAGGATCACCTGTAGAATCCCAGCAAAATATTCTGCGGCAATTATTGGGAAAAGCCGCATATACCGAATTTGGACGCAAATATCGATTCAATGCAATTATCAGGGACAAGGATCCTGAAAAGGCTTTTTCTGAAATACTTCCTTTTCACGATTACGATGCCATGCATTCAGGGTGCTGGAAGAAACAGATGGAAGAAGACCGGCCCGACATTAGCTGGCCCGGAAAAACCGGTTATTATGCCTTGAGTGCCGGCACCACAGGAAAGGAAAGCAAGCGCATACCCGTAACAGAAGATATGCTGGAGGCCATCCGGAAAACCAGCTTGTTTCAAATCCTGGCCACCATCAATTTTGATTTTCCTGCCGATTTTTTTGAAAAAGAGATCATGATGCTTGGTAGCAGTACCAGGCTCACCAAATCGCACAAACACCATGAAGGCGAAATAAGTGGTATTGCAGCAGCTAATATCCCTGCCTGGTTTGAACGCTTTTACCGGCCTGGAAAAAAGATTGCTGCCATAACAAACTGGGATAAAAAGGTCGATGCCATTGCAAAAGAAGCCAAAAACTGGGACATAGGGACCATTACCGGTATTCCTTCATGGAATGAACTCATGCTTAAGCGTGTAATCAAATACAACAAGGCCGGAAACATCCATGATATATGGCCAAATTTACGGGTATTCGCCTCAGGTGGGGTGGCCTTTGAACCATACCGGAAATCCTTCGAGATGCTGATGGGTAAACCCATCACTTTTCTGGATACTTACCTGGCATCTGAAGGTTTTCTGGCTTACCAGTCCAGGCCCAATAAGGACATGGCCATGAAGCTTTCGACCAACAGTGGCATTTATTTTGAATTTGTCCCTTTTGTGGAAGACAACCTCGATGACAAAGGCCGGGTAAAACAGGGTACGGATGCACTGACGCTGGCAGAGGTTGAAAATGACAAAGACTATATCCTAATCATCTCCACGGTGGCAGGGGCCTGGAGATATATGATCGGCGACACCATTCGTTTTACAGACAAAGAGCGAGCCGAAATTCAAATCACCGGCCGCACTAAGCATTTTTTGAATGTTGTCGGATCTCAGCTTTCCGTTATTCAAATGAATGCAGCCGTTAAACACATGGAAGAAAGTTTTGATTTGCAAATCCCCGAGTTTACCGTGGCAGCTGTTCGTGAAGGAGAAGACTTCATGCACCACTGGTATCTCGGCGCAGAAGGTGTTGCCGATGAAGAGCAAATAGCCGATGCCCTCGACGACGCCCTTAAAGAAATGAACAAAGCCTATAAAATGGCCAGAAGCAAAGCCCTGAAGAAAATCATAGTAAGCATCAGAAGGCCGGACACTTTTTATGCATGGATCGAAGAAAACAAATCAAAAGGTGGCCAGGTAAAAGTTCCCAGGGTGATGAAAGAACAAGAGTTTAAAGCCTGGAGGGTATTTGCAGACAAGCACCATTAAACCCATTTTTTTACCGATTTCATTTTTATACAAAATATTATTTGTTTTTTACGTTTTAATAATATATTTTTACGACGTATTAAAAAAATAAACTAATTTATTTTGTATGAAATCGTCAAAAACTGCTTTCCAAAAAAAAGGATTATGGATTCGGGATAAAGAAAAGATACGGCTTGTTCCTTTCGAAACCATAACGCACATTCATCACTACAATGGTTTATCTGAGGTACGTATGGGCAAAGAATTGCTGAAAAAACTGCGCATGCCCCTGTGTAACCTGGAAAAAATGATGCCGGAAACCCGGTTTTTCAGGACCCACAGAAATTACATTATCAATAAATCCTTCGTCGAAGGGTATAATGCCGAAGAACCCCTGGTGTCATTCGCCGGGGGGCAGAAAATCCCCGTTTCCAGAAGAAAGAAAAAACAATTTGAATCATTTCTGCATTCAACATATTCATCAATCTAAAAACACTACACCATGGAAGAAAAGATGGCATTAGACAGCAAAGTACCTGAAAAGCAAGACATTGATTATATTTTTTTATTTAAGGGCTACACCATTATGGTGTTAAAAGACGGAGCCAATGAGGTGGTCGATCTGCCCCTTTGTACCATGGAGCGATTACTCACAGACCTTCCATTTTTCCGGATCCACCGTTCATTCCTGGTAAATCTTCGAAGGGTCAGGGAACTGGAGATCCAAAAAGACAAATTGCTTATACGCATGCGCGGGCATGAACTGCCGGTAGCACGCCGCCGGAGGAAACAACTGCTGCAACTCCTGGGAACAGTAAATTAATTCCTTATCCTGGCCGGGGTGCACCTGTAAGCGACACTTTTCCCCATTCACTTGTAAGATTCCAAATAAATCAATATATTTCGGAAGGGAAAAACTAACAGGAGGGCCACACGATGAAAAATCGATCAATAAATCATGCACCGCAACAAAAGGCAAATGGCCTGAGGTTTATATGTTTCACCTTGTTTCTGCTGCTTTTGCTGCCCCAAAACCATGCGGGGCATCTCTTCAAAGAACTACCCGAATCCGGAACTGATATGTTTTTTGAGGCATCAGTACCCGGTCAATTACCCGTGGCAGACCCTATGGCATATGATCTGGATGCACGGGCCACATTGGGTGTAACCGCCACCCTAATCGAAACATATCTAAAGCATGCTTTGACCTCTTTGCGTCTGATCGCTGTAAGCCCCGCAACACGCAGCGGCATATGGCCCGAAATCAGGCCCGGTTTGCTTACCATGTGCCAAGCCATCCCGGGGGCTGCCCTGTACATTGAGCCGGATGGCAATTATTACAGCGTAGAACGCGGATACACGGGTCTAAACTTGTCCGACAGAGACTATTTCGAGGATCTTTTCAGCGGGAAAGAAATACACGGATCCCTGATTTACAGCCGCTCAACCGGAAAACAATCGGTATTTATGGCTGTCCCGGTCATGGAGGGTGATGAAGTAACCGGTGCGGTGGCCTTGTCTGTATTCCTCGATGACTTCCAGCAACTGGTTACGGAATCCCTGAACCTGCCGCCAAATTATCTCTGGTATGTAATGGATGAAGAGGCAAGTACTGTTTTACATCCCCGCACCGATTTTGTATTCATGAACCCTGCAGAACAGGGCAGTCCTTCATTGAAGTTGGCAGTGGAAGTCATCATGTCAAAAGACGAAGGGTATACTTCTTATGTGTTTGCCGGCCGCAACACCCATATACTATTCAATAAGCTTGAATTTAATGACTGGCGGGTGATCCTTGGCAAAATCGGCGAAAAAGTGAATGACGAATACATGCCAAAAGCTTACGAAATATTAGACACCCTGAAACATACCATCGGGTATCAACTCAAGGAAATGGACAAAAACCTGCATAACGCGGTAATATCTTTTAACCACCGATTCCCTCCGGAACATATTGCCAGGTTAGCCCTCAAGGAGCTATACGAGGAAAATCCCTTCGTGGTGAGTGCCGCACTGATAGATAATAATGGTATGATGATGCATGTGGAGCCTTCCGATTACCATCCTGTCGAAGGCCATACGATCGGCAATATGGAAAGTTTGTATTTGATGCAAAAGAACAAAGCGCCCATGCTGACTGCTTCATATCTGGCCGTGGAGGGTTTTGACGCTGTAAGTTTGCAGCACCCTGTTCTTGATCCGAACGGGGAGTTCCTTGGTATGCTAAGCCTGCTCATAAGGCCTGAAATCATGGTAGAAGAACTGCTGACCCCGCATATTGCAGAAACAGTATATGATCCATGGATCATGGAACCCGAGGGCAGGATCATTTTTGATAAGGCCTTTGACGGTACCGGAAGAATGCTATTCCTTGATTACCGCTATGAAGAACAAAATACACTGCTTGCCCTTGGCGATCTGATTGCTGAGAACATAACAGGGCAAGGCGATTATATCTTCATCGACCAGCAAACGCAGGAGCGGATCGTTAAAATGGCCATATGGGATACCATGGAGCTGCATGGTGCACAATGGCGGGTTATTTTATCATATCCACCATATGATTAATCTGATTCAATGACTGGTTATTTGTTAAGAATTTTGGTCCTGGTTTTCCTGAGCTCATGTTCCAGCCAATTATTTCATCGCATAGATATATCTGGGGCAAGCGAAATGCGCGTGGCTGATACCGGCCTGAGCAATGCAGAGTATGTCTTGCGTCTGGCAGCGGACGGCTGGCCGGCAGATTCTTTGAATACTGCGGCCAATGCTGATTTCCTGGACGATGATGAAATGAACCTCATCCTGGCACATAACCTGGTACGCTACAATCCCAGAGAGTTTGCACGTTTGTACGTAGCGGAATACATAAGCTACTTCAAGGAAAAAGAATTTCATTATCCGGGCATCAGCACCATCATGATCACCAGGGAGGGTAAGGATCCTGCCAGAGAATTGTATTATGAGCTGCTAAGGACCAGGCCCATGCCGCTGCTGTATCCCTCAGAAGGCTTGTCGAAATCCGCCCGCTCCCACGCAAAGTACCTGAGTGAACTGGGCATCAGGGGGCATGGAGGACAAGGCGGTTTGCGCGCCCGCATTGAACGTTTTGGTCACTGGGATGTCAGGATAGCCGAGAACATCAGTTATGGAAATTTCTCAGCCCACGATGCCTTGTTGTACCTGCTCATTGATGATCAGGTTTTCGAAAGGAGCCACCGTAAAATCATCCTTAATCCGGGTCTTCATGTAATGGGTGTTGCCAAAGAAGCACATCCCGCCTACCCCACCGGAGACACTTATGTGATCAATTATGCCTATTGTTTTACAGATCATGACGAAATAAGCCAGCCACGAACCCATTCATCATTATCTTTGCAACTTGCAATCAACACACCGTCATCATGAAAAACAAGAGATTACAGTTTAAAAAAATCATCATCACTTTATTATCTATGTTTATTTTATTATCAGCCTGTCAAATGAAAAGACCACCCCACGAAAAATGGAAAGAATACCCTGTATACAAGGGAGACGATCTGGGCGTTCAGTACAGCCCCGAACAAACAAGTGTCCGCATTTGGTCGCCATCGGCCAGCGAAGTGCTTTTTCACCTGTATAACCAGGGACATGAAGGAGAGCGCATTGAAAGCTTCCAAATGGGGAAAGATATTGATGGGACCTGGACCCTTCAACTGGAAGGCGATTGGGAAAACAGGTATTATACCTTGCAGGCAAAGATCGGCGGGGAATGGAGCAATGAAGTCCCTGACCCGCAAGTCCGGGCCGTGGGTGTTAACGGCAACCGGGGCATGATCGTTGACCTTGCAAAAACCAATCCGCAGGGATGGGAAAACGACATCCGTTCTCCGCTGAAAAGCCACGCAGACATCGTTGTTTGGGAAATCCATGTACGCGACTTTAGTATACACCCCAGCTCAGGATCGCAATACCCGGGCAAATACCTTGCATTTACTGAAAGGGGTACACGAAGCCCGGAAGGGTTGCCGACAGGCCTTGACCACCTCAGGGAACTTGGCATCACCCATGTCCACCTGCTTCCGGTATACGATTTCTTTACCATTGACGAAACACGTCTTGACGAACCACAATTCAACTGGGGTTATGATCCGAAAAACTATAATGTACCCCAGGGATCATACGCAACCGACCCCCACGATGGCCGTGTGCGTATCCGCGAGTTCAAGGAAATGGTTCAGGCACTGCACCAGAATGGCATCCGGGTTATAATGGACGTTGTATATAACCATATGTACGATGCCGCAGGTTCCCCCTTTGAACAACTGGCCCCCGGTTATTTCTTCCGCCTGAATCCCGATGGTAGTTATTCCGATGGAGCTGCCTGTGGCAACGAAACAGCCTCTGAAAGGCCAATGATGCGCCAATTTATGATAGAATCCCTGAAATACTGGGCTGAAGAGTACCGCATTGACGGATTCCGCTTCGACCTGATGGGCCTGCATGATATCGAAACCATGAACATAATCCGCAAAGAGCTCGATAAAGTGAACCCGGATATCTTTTTGTATGGCGAAGGCTGGACTGCAGGGGATACCCCCCTTCCTTACAAAGACAGGGCGGTTAAGGCACATGCCATGCAACTGGACCGTATTGCCGTGTTCAGCGACGACATTCGCGACGCTATCAAAGGACACTGGATGCATAATGAGGATCCCGGCTTTATGGTTGGCGCCCGTGGCCTGAAAGAGAGTATCAAGTTTGGGGTAGTGGCCTCTACAGAGCATCTGCAAATAGATTATGCAAAGGTGAACTACTCTGATGCGCCCTATGCCGATAACCCCCTGAAGACTATTACTTATGTGACCTGTCATGATAACCCGTGCCTTTGGGATAAAATTGTATATACATGCCATGATTGCAGCAAGGAAGAAAAGCTTGCCATCCAGAAACTGGCCAATGGCATTGTGCTTACCTCACAGGGGGTTGCTTTTTTGCATGCCGGCGAAGAAATTGTCAGGACAAAATTCGGGGAGCACAACAGCTATAATCTCCCCGATTCCATCAACCAGCTGGTATGGAACAACAAAGCAGAATACTATGATGTCTTTGCTTTCTATCGTGATTTGATCGCCCTGCGAAAAAATCATCCCGCATTCAGAATGACCGAAACAGAAATGGTCAGGCAACATTTACATTTCCTTAATCATGATGATGAATTGGTGGTGGGCTTCCACCTGGGCCAACATGCCAACGGCGATTCCTGGAAGGATATCCTGGTGTTTTACAATGCCAATGCCCACAGGGTGCATACGCAACTTCCCGAAGGCCAGTGGCGGGCAGTGGC
>PXAA01000114.1 GCA_003567205.1 Bacteroidales bacterium | reverse complement strand
TCATTATGTCGGCGGGCATATTTGTAGGATACCTGATCAGGCATAGACCCCGCGTGATCAGGGTATTGGATACGCTGATCATATGGAGTATCTTTTTACTGCTATTTCTGCTTGGTCTGACCATCGGCCGCGACCCGCTGATCATGTCGACGTTGCCTTCCCTGGGGCTGACCGCCTTGGTATTCAGTGTTGCCGCCATGACCGGGAGTATTGCCCTTGCCCTGATTCTGTGGAAGTTATATTTTAAAAAACGATAAGAAGGTTTTGAAAAACAGTCTGAAAATATTGTTGGCATTTTCACTGGGGATCTTGTTGGGATATTCCGGCTGGCTGCCCCTGATCATTGATGGCAGCAATCCTGGCAAATACGCCTTATATGTCCTGATGTTTCTGGTGGGCATCAGTATCGGTGCCGATCAACGTTCTCTTTCATTGCTCAGGGAGCAGGGGATCCGGCTGTTCCTTCTGCCACTTGCCACCATTGCGGGCACCTTTGCCGGTGTATTAGTTGTTGTTCAGTTTGTCGACAGCGTGGGGATCAGGGAAGGTATGGCCGTAGGCGCCGGATTTGGGTATTACAGCCTTTCGAGCATTCTGATTACGCAAATGCACAGTGAAACACTGGGGGTCATTGCGTTGCTTTCAAACATCATTCGCGAGATCATAACCCTGGTCATGGCCCCGGTCATGGCCATATATTTTGGTAAACTGGCTCCGATCAGTGCAGCCGGGGCCACCAGCATGGATACAAGCCTGCCTATCATTACCACCGCATCGGGCAAAGAGTTTGCCATCATTGCATTGTTTCATGGCATACTGCTTACCATGCTCGTCCCCATATTGGTTACCCTTATTCTGACTGTGTTCTGAAGGCTTCCCGCTTATCCCCCCTGATAAGCCCCCCGGCGCCGCACATTCCAGACCTCAATCCCGGCTTCGATGCAGGCTTCTTCTATGCGGTCTGCATTCCACCGGCTGTTGGAAGCATCGATAACCACCCTGGCAGGTTTAATTGACCGGAAAATATGAGGCATATTCAGGCGGGGATTTTGGGTGATCAATAAATAATCCACCTCAAATGGAAAGGAAAGATGCCCTGGTAAATTTTCTGTTATTTCAACATAATCTTTGCTGTCAGGCAGCCTGTAAAAACCCTCCTCACTGATCATAAGCATAATTAAACCATTAAACACCAACAACTCCCCATTGCGCGCAAAGCCGTCAACTGAAAAATGGGCAGATGAATCACACAGGGCAAATGACTGATTCCTGCCAAAAACCCCTTTTTTCAGGCGATTGGCTGATATATTGTACTCTTTGTACCTTGGATCCGACATTACCTGGTCGCAAGCCAGTAAATAGGTTTTTTTCCCGACAATAAAATCTATGGCAGTGGCCCGGTTAATGCTATACACCACAAAAGCCCGCTGCATACTGTTGCGGATGCCGCGCTGTGAAAAGGAGGATACCATAACAAGTAAAATTACGAGCGCTGTCAGCAGGGATTTACGGTTGCCGCAGATCCAGTATGCAAAAAGGAAAACAAGGAAGGCAAATATCAGGATTGTTTCCGGGGCAGTCAAATAAATTCCCCGGGCGGTTGAATAAGGCAAGTCTTCGATAAGGCGCACGGATTGATGCAGGCAGTTAAGTGATGCGGACAGCATGTAACCCATGAATATACCGGCCACAGGAACAGCGTTCAGCAAAAGCGTCAAAAGGGAAGTATAAATAATAATGCCTGCAAGGGGGATCACCACCAGATTGGTCAATAGGAAATAATTGGGAAACTGGTTGAAATAGTGCAGGGCCAACGGCCCGGTGGCTAATTGTGCAGCCAGTGAAACCGTAATAATAGACCAGGCTTTGTTCAGAATCGGCTGTTTCACGGACATGATGTCATATATGCGGGGTTGGAGGCTAACAATGCTGATTACGGCCAGATAAGATAATTGAAAACCAATATGTGTGATAATCATTGGATTACTGATAACGAGCACAAAGGCAGAAGCAGCCAATGTATTGTATATGTTTGTGGGTCTCCGGAAACTTTGCCCCACTGCTACGAAGCTAAACATGACAGATGCCCTCAGTACCGAGGGGCTGAACCCGGTAACGGCTGCATAAAGCCAAATAAACAGGATAATGCACAGGGTCCGGAAATGGCGACCTCCGGGAATGCGGACAAAAAACGAAAAAATGTTTTTGAGGACCATAAAAATGATGCCCACGTGCAGACCTGAAACACACAGTATATGCATTGCCCCGGCCCCGGCAAATTCGCGCCTGAGATCTTCATCCAGGTATTCCCGGTATCCCAGCAACAATGCAGTAATTACCGCAAAGTCGCGTTCCGACAACGGATTTTTCTTAAAAACCATCATGGCCTGTTCACGTAGCCTGAAGGCCAGGCGTATGTAATTGCGACCATGGTTTTCTCCTGTATGATGCCATTGGTCGTTGGGGATATATGTGGAATGGAATATGTTGTTCCGGGCAAGGTATTGCCGGTAATTAAATGCATTGGGGTTCTGCGGAGAGGCGATATCATCAAAAATATTCCCGATAAGCAGGCGATCCCCGTATGCTATTTCAGGAACCAGGCTGTCTTTTGCCAGGTAAAGGATCAAACGGCCTTCAACGTGTTCATGCAGGCTGTCGTTTACAAAATAAAGGACATCCACAAGCAACTGGTAGGAGTTGGTCTTTTCAGACAGCGGTTCCCTTGCCTGCACCATCAGGTACCCTGGCTGGTCCTGATAATGCCTGAAATGTTTTTCCCGGCCGAACTGGTCGTGTTGCCAGGCCAGGATATAGCCTGCGACAAAGATTGTCAGAAATATGCTGAATCCGAAATACCAGGACTTACAATAAGATGTTATCCTCATGAAGACACCTGAAAACAATAGCAGGGAAGATGCCACCAGGCCAATTGTAAGGTTGCCTGCAGAAACTACGTCCCCAAACTTCAAATAAACCAGCGCCCCAGTCCCAAACGGCAAAAACAGTTTCGGCAGCGGCATATATGTTCGTTGTGCATCCATCAGAAGATAAATATATACATTTATCCTCCGAAAACTATATATTTTATGATATTTTTAATAAATTGGTGATTAAACACCTTCAAGCGGCAAGTATCTTCTTTTCTTCTTCACAGTGTCATTTTCATTATCAGCGTATAATTCCTTTCCTGCGATCAACAAATGCTTTGATTATCCGGGCCGCCTTCTCCGAAGCCCCGGGGCCCCCCAGTTTTTGCTCCAGCAACCTGTAGTCATCTATCATGGCCTGACGATAAGATGCATCATGCAACAGGGCGTCCAGTTCCATACGCATGCTTTCCCGTCCGAAATCATGTTGAATCATCTCTTTGAGAACAGGCTTATCCATAATGAGATTAACCAGGGATATGTATTTGACCCGTATGAGCTGGCGGGCGATAAAAAAAGACACCGGATTAGCTTTATAGCAAACAGCCTGGGGCACACAAAAAAGGGCTGTTTCCAAAGTGGCTGTACCGCTTGCCACCAAAGCGGCTTTTGCATTGGCCAGCAAGGAATAGGTCTGGTCATAGACTACAGAAACATTGGCTCTTTGAGTAAAGCGCCTATAAAGGGCCTTGTCCTGGTTTGAAACCGCGGCAACCACAAACTGGTAATCATTGAAATGGGGTGCAATGGTGGTCATTTCTGTGAGCATGCGGTAGATTTCCTGCTTTCGGCTCCCTGGAAGGAGTGCAACCAGTGGTTTACCCGGCAGCTTGTTATTCTCCCTGAAAGAAGCATGGTTTTTTGACTCCCTCAAAGGAATGACTTCATCCAGCAGGGGGTGTCCCGGAAACTCAACCTGTATGTCAAACCCTTTATAAAATTCCTGCTCAAAAGGAAGAATTACAAGAAGTTTATCCACATCGCGCCTGATCTTCTTCACCCTCGATTGTTTCCATGCCCATACCTGCGGCCCGATATAATATACCACTGGTATTCCGTGGGCTTTGGCAAATTTTGCCATGCGCAGGTTAAACCCGGGATAGTCTACCAGGATAAGCACATCGGCCCGGTAAGCCAGAAGGTCCCGTTTACACAAACTGATATTGCGCAAAATGGTTTTCAGGTTGCTGGCTACCTCCCAAAAACCCATAAAGGAAAGCTCCCTGATATGTTTGACTATCCGGCCGCCTTCGCGCTGCATACGATCACCACCCCAGAACCGGAAATCGGCCTGGGGATCATGCTGCAGCAGCCGGCTCATAAGGTTAGCGGCATGCATGTCTCCTGAAGATTCACCGGCTATAATATAATAACGTGCCATGGTTTCAAATCACATAAAGAAATAAAAAAACACCAGGGCCAGTATAAAAGTAAGCAGTAGTATCCCCCGTCCGGTCCGGTCAAACTTTTTGTTTACCATATAGTATCTGAAAGGAAAAAAGTTGGAAAATATTGCCAACAGGAAAGGCACCCGGGGACGCGGTATATAAATCAGGTTCTCCACCTGACCCCAGGGAATGAGAATGGTCAATACAAGGCCATAAACAAGCAAAGGCAGAATTATGCCAATGGCTATCCCCAGCAACCATGTATCCTTATTCAGCATCAAATTGCCATTTTTTGATTTCCGGAATCAGATCGTGGGCCGTAAAATCGAACTGGGTTGGAACCACCGAGATGTATTGGTTGGCCAGCGCCCATTCATCTGTTTCGTTGCTGTTTTCATGCAGGGCAAAACGGCCCGTAAGCCAGTAATAGTCCTTTCCGCGGGGATCCTTTCTGAAATCAAACTCTTCTTCCCAGTTGCCGCGTGCCTGCCGGCACACCCTTAACCCTTTGATCTCCGTTTTTTTAACGGCTGGTATATTGACATTCAGGCAGATACCCTTTGGCAGGCCATGTTCAAGCACATTGGATGCCAATTGTTGGATATATTTTTTCGCTTGTGTAAAATCTGCATCAAAACGATAATCCAGCAGGGAAAAACCAATGGAAGGAATGCTCTCCATAGCCCCTTCTATGGCGGCCGACATGGTGCCACTGTAGATGACGCTGATGGAGGAATTGGCGCCGTGATTGATACCGGATACCAGCAGATCGGGCTTTCGCTTTAAAACCCTGTTCACAGCAAGTTTCACACAATCCACAGGGGTTCCGCTGCAACTGTATTCGTCATGGCCCCCCTCTACGGTAATCTTTTCCAAACGCAGGGGATTGGTAATGGTAACTGCGTGTCCCATACCACTTTGGGGCTTATCGGGGGCCACCACGACCACCTCGCCAAGTTCGAGCATAAATTTTACCAGATTGCGTATCCCGGGGGCCATTACCCCATCATCATTGGTAACGAGAATTAAAGCTTTCTTCATAGGGTTTATTTTTCAGCTACAAAGCTAATCAGAATATGATTTATTACAAACAAAGGGGGTGCTTAACTTTTTTTAACGGACGCCAAATTGGCAGAACAAATCAACTGGTTCGCTTTTTGATTACTTTTGTCTGTCTGAACAAAAAAAAATTTAATCCTTTATATCCATGATAATAAATATGGAAATTCTGATCATTTTTGGGGTGTTCATGATCCTCAGCTGGCTGGTGTCGAACCAGCTCAAAACGCGCTTTACAAAGTATTCGCGCATGCCCCTTCGCAGTGGTCTTTCAGGCCGCGAAATAGCCGAAAAAATGTTGCGGGAGAGCGGGGTTGAAAATGTGCGGGTAATTTCCACCCCCGGACGATTGACCGACCATTACAATCCACTCGACCGTACCGTGAATCTCAGTCCCGAAGTATATAACGGTCGTTCTGTAGCCGCTGCCGCCGTGGCAGCCCATGAATGCGGACACGCTGTTCAGCATGCCAATGCATACGCCTTCCTTAAAATGCGTTCCGCACTGGTACCGGTCATAAGTGTCAGCTCACGCTATATGCAGTGGGTACTTCTTATAGGGATCCTGACCGTAGAAGCTTTTCCCGGCATATTGCTTGCCGGCATCGTCATGTTTGGCGCCACCACCTTGTTTAGTTTCATCACCTTACCGGTAGAGTTCGATGCCACCAAACGCGCCCTGGCCTGGCTAACCAATACCGGAATGACGGTTGGCGAAGAATACAGCAATGCAAGGGATGCCCTGAAATGGGCCGCCCTCACCTATGTGGTTGCTGCACTGGCCTCACTGGCTACTTTGCTTTACTACATCATGATATTTTTGGGAAGACGGAATTAAACAATTTCGCGGGCTGCGATCAGTCCTGTTAGAGGTTTTTCCATACTTACCGAATTTACCGAAACCGGGCATCAATGCCTGTTTACGCTTTATATGGCTGAGGATTCCGCAAAAATGACGATATTAGCTAAATAATTGACAAATGAAGAAATTATTCTGGGGATTGTTATTGGCTCTTTTTGCCGTTGCCGTCATTTCACTGATGGTGGTGCGGTTGCCTTATTCCGTCCGCGCCAAAGGAATGGTGAAACCTTTGCAGGAATGGGGCTTATATAAATCTTCCGATGGCACCCTGGTAAACGTATTGGAAAATCACCTCAGTGGCAGTCTGAACGAATACAAGGTCCTGGAATTCCAACGTGGTGATATTGTATCCTTTTTGTTTAATGACGCCTTGATCCAGGATGCCATGATTCGCAAAGGGGATACCATAGCCTGGGTTATATCCCATGACCTGGATATGCGAATGGTGGAAATGCATGGAGACATGTTGTACCAGGAGGCCCTCCTGCAGGTTTATCTGACAGGCGAAAAACCAGAAGCCATCCGGATGGCACTTGATGAAGTGGATTTGGCCCACCAGGAGTTGACCACACAAGAGAAACTGACCGGGAGAATAGCAAATTTGTATGAACAAGATCTGGTATCCCGGCAGGAATATGAATTGTCCATGAATGATCTGCTGGTAAAACAATATGCCCTGGAGATCGCACAATCAAACTACCGGGCGATACTTGCCGGCGAAAAAGAAGAAGAATTGAGCGTCGTACGTTCGCGCATTGCTTCGCTCGAAGACCAGATCAGCCAACTTGAGAAACACAAGGATGCAATGAATATTTTGTCGCCCATTGCAGGCCATATTATCCGTCAGTACGACATTGGGGAAACGATGTCCAATGAAGTGATACGCATAGCAGACCTTTCATCTGTCCTTATATTTATACCGGTCGATATCCACGAAAAAAATTATATACAAGCAGGACAGGAAGTACGCATCCGCATCGACAACCATCATGCGGAAATCATTGGCAAGGTTGTTGGTATGGATAATACGGTGCAATTGATCAACCGGCGGCCCAAAATTTTTGTTTCGGTGTTAACCGATAATCCGGGTACAGAGCGCCTTCTGCCAAACATGATCGTAGATGCCCGGATCACTACCGATACTGTGCCGCTGAAAGAATATATACTCCGCCTGTCGAGGGTTGTTTACCAGAATTGATGGTTTTATGTTACGATATGAACGGAAATATTTGGTACCCTATTATCTCCTGAACGACTTAAGAAGCCGTATCCGGGGATTTGTCCGTGAAGACCTGTATGCCACCACCAATGGAAACGGCTTACCACAATACAGCGTACGATCCATTTATTTCGACAGCCCCGACCTTGTCAACTATCATGAAAAGATAGAAGGCCTGCAGCAAAGACGCAAGCTCCGGGTCAGGGCGTACAACACAAACGGCAACGACAAGCCTGTCATCCTGGAGGTCAAGCGAAAATTCGGCAACAGGATCAAAAAACACAGGGCACCGGTGGCATACAGTAACCTTAAAAAACTCCTGGATACCGGAGAATTAAACACGTACCTTGATTTTACCAGCGTCAGGAATCCCCAGCGATGCATGGATGATGCAAAACGCTTCTTTTTCCACTATAAACTCCGGTCTTTCACCCCCACCACCCTTGTAACCTACGAAAGGGAAGCATATCACGGCAAAATAAACGCCGGTACCCGGATTACCTTTGATAAGAATATCCGCAGCCGGAATTATCCCAACCTGAACGAATTGTATTCAGAAGAGGACATGCGCTTTTTGTTTAAAAGTCATTTTATCCTGGAAATCAAATATTTTGAAGACAAGATGCCGGGCTGGGCCAGAAATATCGTGCATGATTTCAAGCTTAGGCACGAAGCCCTCTCTAAATATGTAATCGGCTTCGATGTCAATAAAACATTTGCACACTATTAATTCATTTATTGAGAACAACTCCATGGCCAGTGACTTTTCAGATATATTCACCTTATCCATCAGCCTCAGGGATGTAGTATTCAACCTGCTGGTGGCCTTGTTTTGCGGCATCATTATCTCCCTGTTGTACCGGTACACATATAAGGGCTTGAATTACTCCTCCTCTTTTTCGGTTTCCATGATCATGCTGGCCATGATCACCTCCATAGTCATTATGGTGATCGGGAACAACCTGGCACGTGCTTTTGGCATGGTGGGGGCCATGTCCATTATCCGCTTCCGAACCGCAGTAAAAGATGCCACCGACATCATGTTCATTTTCTTTGCACTGACCATTGGATTGGCGGCCGGGGTCAAAATGTATTCCGTAGCCATCTTTGGCACCCTGTTTATCAGTTTTATTTTTTTGATTATCAGCCAGTTCAGCTTCGGCTTGGCCATCAAAAGAGAATACCTCCTGCAAATATTAATGGTTACGGATGACGTAACGGGCGAAAAAACATCAAAGGTTATCAGATCTTACTGCAGGCGCCATAAACTTGTCAATGTCAAAGCCCTGGGGGAAGAGGGCAGTGAACTGATGGAATTCTCTTACCACGTATTCCTTACAAGTGAAGAAAAAGGCAATCAAATGATCCGGGAACTGAAAAAGATTTCACAGGTGAAGAATGTCAATCTTTTCTTTGACGAAAATTAATACCGCTTTATATTTTTATGCCTTTCAATACCATTTACAGCCGTTTCTTCGCAGCAATATGCTTGGCCATATTATTGCCCTTGGTTTATCCCCGCCAAGCCCTGGCAGGCCATCAGGATAAAACCGGTCTGCAGATTCAGGCACCCGCTTTTTCGCACAAGGGAGGGTTTTATACCGAATCGTTCGATTTGACGCTTGAAACAGCCTACAGCGGCATATACAACTATACAGTGGCAAAAACTGGTTATCATCCGGTACATGGAGAGGTCAGTATTATTGACCAAGACGTTGAAATTGTTATCACCCTGCAGACTCAAGGCAAAGAGGGGGAAACCCGGGAATTGTTGCCGGAGTCATCGTCGGCCAAATCTTTCCAGGTTTCTTTTCAGGTCGACATGACCAATTCTCCCTATCAGCCCGGCGATGCGGTATATATAAGCGGCACCATGGCGGACCCCCATTGGCCCGAACCAGGCTCCAATGATGCTATGATCCTGGAGCCCCTGGATGAGGATGACAACATTTACGAAATTTCCTTCCAACTGGGTCCCGGTAATTATGCGTACAAATATTTCCTGAATGCAGGCTGGGGAGGCGGTGAATGGGGCGGTGACCCCAACAGGGTGGTTTCAGTTTACGGAAACACCACTTTTTATGACGTTTGGGGCGTTATTGACCCGGATGATGATCCGGAAGGCCCGGAAACCTTCGCGGTAACATTTGTTGTGATCGACCAGGATGGCGCACCCATTAATGATGCCATCATTACTTTTAACGGAACAGTATACCCGGCAGGAGTATACCAAATCGAAGACGTTATCCCTGCGGCCATCATCCGCTATACCACCGATGGCAGCATTCCTGATATGAGCAGCCCCGGCTATTCATCCCCGATCCCAATTACTGACCGCAGCGGTGATCCCAATACCATATCCATGATCCCCACCAATAACATCGGTCCGGGGCATGTGTATAACGAACACTGGCAGGAACCGGCGGGAGAGATCTTTAAAATCAACAGCATCAGGGCACGCGCATTTTTACCAAATGGGTACGGCGGCGAAGTGGCCACCCATAGCTATCTTGTGCACGAAACCGGAAGCCAGCGCTATTCTATGCCCCTTGTTTCCATTAATGCACACGCCGGTGCTTTTTTCGATGCCGATACGGGCATATACGTACATGGAAACCACAACAACTATTTCCAGCGGGGTGAAGAATGGGAACGCCTGGTACACCTGGAGTTTTTTGAAAAAAACGGAAATCTGGCCTTTTCTCAAGACATGGGTACCCGCATACATGGGGGTACCAGCAGAAACCGCCCCAGGAAGTCACTGCGCATGTACGCCCGCTCCGACTACGGTACAACCTGGGTGGAATATCCGCTCTTTCCCGATAAAGATATCGATGCCTATAAGCGCTTCCTATTGCGCAACAGTGGAAACGACTGGGGTGATGCCATTTTCAGGGATGCCTTCATGCAATCATTGCTCAAAGACATGGGTCTTGACCTGCAATATTCACGACCCGCCATTGTTTTTATCAACGGAGAGTATTGGGGAATCCACAATATCCGCGACCGGCTCGACAACCGGTATATCCAGACCCATTATGGTCTGGACGATGAGATGGACTACACGATACTTGAAAGGCACGGAGAACTAGACAGGGGAAATCCCGACGGGGTTCAGCATTACTGGGATATGCTGGGCTTCCTCGAAAGTCCGGGTGTTGGTGATCCGGACAACTACGCGGAAATAAAAACCCGCATGGATGTGGATAACTTCATGAATTACCAGATCGGCCAAATCTATGTAATGAATACCGACTGGCCGGGCAACAACATACAGTACTGGCGCTACTATACAGACACCTATACTCCTGATGCGCCGCCCGGACTCGACGGACGTTGGCGCTGGCAGGTGTTTGACCTGGACTTCGGATTTGGTCTTAATTTTGACTATGTAACAGGGGTGAATGAAGGTCCCGCACACAACACCCTTGCCTTTGCGCTCGAGCCCAACGGGCCCGACTGGCCCAATCCGCCATGGTCAACTTTTATATTGCGTGCACTCATCAAGAACCAAGACTTTCGCAATCGTTTTATTGCCCGTTTTTCCGACTTGCTGAACACGGCCTTTGAAACAGCCCATGTATTGGATCAGCTGGAGACCTGGCACGAACTATACCTGCCTGAAATGCCGGAACACATCCATCGCTGGCGCATGCCCGACGGATTGGACCACTGGGAATCGGAAATAGAGGTTATGCGGGATTTTGCTACCCAGCGAACCGCTTATATGCGGCAATATCTGGCCGAAGCATTCGAACTGGGAGAGGAAACCAGCCTGCACATAAACATTGTAAACCCATCCCAGGGCAGGGTTCGTGTAAATACAGTGGAGATCAATGGAAACAGCCAACCCTGGACAGGCACATACTTCAAAGACATGATGATCAAGCTGGAGGCCCTGCCATATCCAGGGCACCGTTTCAGCCATTGGCATGGCATTGATGAGGCCGCATCGCCCGTTACAAACTTTGCCATGGAAGGCGAAACCAGTGTGACAGCCTATTTTCAGGACGCGCTCCTGCATTACTGGCATTTCAACAACCTGCCGGATGGCCACATTGAATTGGTGGAAGCAGATTATAGTGCATCAGGCGCTGCACATATCACCTATCCGGGCTCAGGCGATGGATATATGGACCGCACCGATGGAACACTGCTCAATGCTCACCATGGCATCACAGCAGGTTATGGTTTGAGGGTGCGCAATCCCTCCGACACCCGGGAATTACTTATCCAATCCTCTTCTGCTGGCTACGAAGACCTTGTTTTCTCCTTTGCTGCCCACAGAACACCCAACGGGGCAAGGCAACAGGAATTCTATTATTCGTCCGATGCCGGCCAAAGCTGGATACAGATGGGAGATGCCTATGACATCGAACCGGAATTCCAGGTATACACATTCGATCTCAGGCACCTGGACGAAGTAAATGACAACCCTGAACTACAGTTTAAAATTTTGTTTACCGGACCGGAGGCTTCCGGACCGGACGGCAACAACCGCTTTGACAATATGGTGCTTGCCGGATCAGCCATTGATCTCACCATCAATAAAAACAATCCGCCCACGGCCTTCATGAACGAAACGTATACAGGCCACTACTTCACTGCATCAGGCGGCACACCACCATATACCTATGAGATCACATCAGGCAGCATTCTGCCGGACATGCACCTGTCATCCAACGGTCATCTGTCAGGAACACCCACAGACTACGGCACATTTGAATTCACCATCGTGGTAAGCGACCAGGAAGGAGCACAGGATGTCCATACATATGTACTGGATGTTGAACACAAAGCCGTGGTTCATTACTGGCACTTTAACGATCTGCCGGAAGGAACACTGCACAACGTGGAAGCGGATTTCTCCATGACAGATCACACAGCGCATATCAGTTATCCCGGTACCGGCAACGGATATATGGACCGTACCGACGGCACACTGCTTAATGCAAAGTTTAACGCAGGGGCAGGTTACGGCCTCAGGGTCAGAAACCCCTCAAACACCAGGGAGTTGATTCTTTCCCTTTCATCGAAGGGATATGAAAACCTGGAATTTTCATTTGCCCTGCACAGGACCAACAACGGGGCCAGGCAACAGGAACTCTATTATTCGACCGATGGTGGCATCAGTTGGACCCTGGTGGCCTACACATATAATATTGGCACAAGCTTTGCCTATTACAACTATGACCTGTCGGGTTTCGAAGCGGCAAATAACAATTCCGACCTGAAGCTGAAAATCTTGTTTACCGGGGCAGAGGCCTCAGGCTCTTCAGGAAATAACCGTTTCGACAATGTAGTATTGCACGGGACAAGCCAGGTTGTGGCGACAGAAGACAACAAGCCTGCAGGCCTTGGTCTGGAACAGAACCATCCAAACCCATTCCGGGGAAGAACAACCATTCCCTTTACCACCCAAAAAGAGGGGCATGTCAGAATAGACGTATTCAACCTGTATGGAATGCATGTGGCCAACCTGACAGACGGCTTCCGTGCGCCGGGCACACACCAGGTGGTCTTTGACGGCAGTTCAATGCCGGGGGGCGTTTATATCGTCCGCCTGCAAAGCGCGGGCAGATCTGAAAGCAGGCAAATGATCCTGCTCAAGTAAACCGCAGTTTGTCAGGGAACCATAATTTTTGCGTATTTCCCCTCATCGGTTATCAAAAAGTAAACCCCTGAAGCCAGTTCCGGGAGCCTTATTTTTTTTACCCCGGTTTCAGACAAAACAAGCCATCCTAAACCATCGTAAAGGCGCACATCATAGGCGTCCAGAAAATATAAAACCCCATCAGTTACCGGATTGGGAAAAACAAAGAGTTCGTCCTTTTCAAGATATTCAGGCGCTATTACGCCACGTAAGGCCACATTGTCGAAACGGTTGTTTCCGGAAGTGTGAGCCGCTTCCGGGCCCAGGAACAATATCCGTAACAACAAATCCGGGTTATCAGTGATATAGGAGTAATTGTATAGATTAAACTTCTTTAGGTTATAATCGGTTGTGATCCGGTATTGGGCACCCACAGTGGCCCAGTTCTTCCCGTTATCGGGTGAATATTGTAGAAGCTGCCATTGGGCGCCATTGTTTGTACGATGTACTGCAAAAGAGAATTGCAGGTAATCAAACCCATCGGCAGGGACTTTGAACCGCAATTCGCGGTTTTCAGAAGGGTTCCTTATGCGAAGGCCGGTACCAGCCGATGCATCCGACCAGGCATTCAGTTCAGTACCCTCCACATCGTCCATATAGCCATCGCCTGTGCCATGATAATAAATATAAGCCCTTTGCTCTGTTGCACTGAAATCGGCAAATACCGAATTCAATGTTGTTTCGGCCAGATCGTTAAAATGCCAGTAATGGATAAGCTGCTCTCCGAATATTTTCAACACATAGGTGTGGCGTGCATGGGCTTTCCTGGCATCGGTCACCTCTGCTTCAAACACAAAGGATCCTGTGCGCATGGGAATGCCTGATATGGCACCGTCTTCCGAAAGCTCCAGGCCTTGCGGCAAGTGGCCACCCACCCTCTTATACCGGTAGGGACTTTCGCCATACCGGGCCGACAGGGAATATGTATAAGCTTCATGAATCTTGCCGGCGGGCGGATTGTTTTCGTCCAGCTGCAAAGGGGCCACCTTCAGCACCACATTGTCGAATCGGTTATTGCCCGAAGTATTGGCCGCCGCTTCATCGGTAAACAATATACGAATAAGCAGGTCCGGATTGTCGTTGGCCTCCGGGTATTTACTCAGATCATAGGCATGCCGCATATATTCCGTGGTAATGTTTATCTGCGGGGCAATGTTCTGCCAACTTTCGCCGTTATCGGGCGAATAATATACGGATTGTTTCTGTGCGCCATTGTTTGTCCGGTGCACCGCATAGGAAAAGCTTAGATGATTGTGGCCCGTGCTCGGAACCCGGAACAGTAATGAGCGGGTGTCGGAGGGATTGCGCACCCTCAAACCATAACCCGCTTCGGCGCCCATGTGTGCGTTGAGCTCGGTTCCCTCCGATACCCTGTCCATATAACCCGGGCCACTGCCCGGGTAAGTGATCAGGGCGTCTTCCGGAAAAAGGCTGTAGTCTGCATTGACGCTCTCCACAAAATCATCGTCCGGGAGGTCATTGAAATGCCAGTAATGAACAATGCCGTCCCAGAAATGCGCTGTCAGCGTTGTGTCATGCTCCAGATATATGGTTGTCCGGGCAGGGGTTCTTTCGGGAAGACCTTCCCAATGACTGAAAACCATTCCCGGTTCAGGAATGGCCTCTATTTCAATGGGAACTTTATGAAAATAAGTGCCAGTCCAGTTGCCCGGATTATCAACGCCCGGCAAACCGTCTTTTATTTTTATGGTGTTAATGCGGATGCTTCCACGGACAGGATTGGTTTTCAGGGTCACAAGGCTGGTGTCGGGAAGCCCGAAAACATCCATGGTCTCTCTTCTTTGCACGGATGGGCGTTGCTGTAAAAAATCCCGCATGTGGTCAGCATCGGGGATGGAATTCCGGTTCCAGCGCCCCTGATCGATCGGCGCTTCATGGCTTACCGCCTGCAAACGCTTTTCCAGAACATCCAATGCATGGGCAGGAAGAAAACGGGTGTTCATCAGGTCTGCCAGCCGGTTAATGAAACGGTGTTTGAACCATTCATTTTCAGCAAGGTTCAGAATAATGGCCGAAGGTTCGTTTTCCGGATCAAATACATCGGTCAGCAGGTCATAATTGTAATCAGAAAATCCGTTGTCAAAGTCCCATAGCATAATGCGCCATTTCCCGTCCTGAATTGGCTTTTGGGATCTCTGGCGAACCCTCCAGAAACGGAAGTGCTTGGCACCCACATGGTCGCGCTCGCCCCAATCGCTGTTTGCCAGGTAAATAAAGGACAGGTAATAGTCGATATAGCTATCCATATCTAATTGGTCTGCTGCCATTTTGAACAATTCATTATCCGACATATCGTTTTGAGTGATCAAACGATAGAGCATGTTAAAATACTCCAGGTCTTCGGGTACGCCTTCTTCAAGCTGGTTGGTTCCCGTTATGCGGTAAGGGGAGTCAATGATAATGACATTATCCGGGTCTATATCATACTCATAAGCTATATGATAGCGATCCTGGCGGTCACGGAAGTTCATCAGCCCCCAATACACCCCGTTGATAAAGTGCACAGCTGGCTCTGCCCGCTGTATGCCCACATGGGTGTTTATCATGAGGTCCTGTGCCACGACATCCCGGATGATACGGTTTCCATTGCCGCCTGTACGTAACATAAGTCGCTTGAAAACATCCAGGTCCTCACCATCAAGGGTGCGGCCTTGTCCGGGAAAAAAGACATGATATATCTCGTTATCTGTATCATAGATATTGCGGGCATAAACCCTCAGGGATTTTTTTGGGTTCGAACGGCTCCAGCCTCCGTGTATGCGCAATCCCAAATTCTGACGCAGCATCGAAGATCCATCTGTATTAAACATTTCCAGGTGGATTTGCTGTTCCCACTCTATGTTACGATACCCCCAATTAGCCGGGGCAGCAGGCCATATCTCCTTGTCAGGATTTTCTTCCCTCCAATTATCAAAGGCTTCCCCTGCCACATAAATGCCACGCGTATAATCAAACAGCGAAGTATCGGGAATGGTAATGGAAACCACAGGCAAATCAAAGCGATCACAGATGCCCTCACCCACCAGGTAGGTATGCGTGGTCACCTTGCTCGGCAAATAATCCTCTCTGTAAGCCCGTGACCGCACGACCATTCCTTCTGTTACTTCGCCCTGGGGCGACAGGGGCGTCACGGTAAAAGAGGTATTGATGCGATGAATGCCATCAGGATTACCCGTCTGATCTTTGATTTGGATTGGGATTGCATAGCTGTGGGTCCGGAAACCCCGTTCAAGAAACGGGCCAAAGGGATCCCCCGGATGCTGGGGATACTGGTCCTTATAACTGAAAGCACTTCCCTCCACATTGGCCGAATCAGGCACAGAGCCATCCAGGGTATAATAGATCTTTGCTTCTTCATCCGCAGACAGCTTAAGCAAAAAGTCTGAATCATAGAAGCCTCCCTGGTGCGAAAAATCCGGTGGATCCTGGATGCCCACCCATGCGTACGTGGTATTGGCGGCCCCGGGCGTAGGATCATCAAAAAAATACCAACTGCTTAAATCGCCCGGTATGCGCCCAATAGATATACCGGTTGGTATATTAACAGGCTCCAATTCATCGATGATGGTTCCATCCGGTGCTGTAAGCAATACCTCCTCCCCTGCCGAACTGATGGAAAAAACAGTGTGCAGTGGCTGTTCTGGCAGCCTGCGGTTTTTTCCTGAAGCCCATACCAGCAAATACTCACCAGCCTCAATAACCACCTCCGGAAAAAACCACCTGAACAAATCGCCATAATCATCCGAAAGGCCATAACCCTCCAGGTTAATGGCCTCTTTACCATAATTATACAGCTCGATCCAATCTTCATAATCCCCGTCTTCATCGACAATGGTACTGGCATTGGAAGCCATCACCTCATTGATAACAATATGCTGCCCGTGGCCCTGATGCGAAACAATCAACATCACACCCAAAGACAATATTAACCGCCAACCACGAAAAGTCATTTCACACAAACCAAAAACATTCAACAAAACCACCAATGCTAATTACTTATTATTAATTACTTACAAACAATTTATACTTGCCTTCTTCCTTGGCTTCATCGCATCACCTGCAGCTTTTTCGATACGGTTCCGCTGCCCGTCCGGATAACCACAATATACATGCCGTTCCGGAATGTGCCCGTACTGATGTCGTGGCTTAAGGCATTGACTGCATTGTGTTCATATACAACCTGGCCGGAAAGGTTGATGATGTGTATGCTTTGGATGGTTTCCATTACTGCAATGCTGGTCATCTCATTGGCGGGGTTTGGATACAAAACGGTCTGATCTTTATGTATATCAATGATATCAGCATTCAGGGAAAAGCTTGCATGAAGCTTATGGTTGTCACTGATGTTCGTCATAGAGAATTTTGCACCTCCTTCTCCTACAGGTTCTATGTCACCCATAACGCTCGCTCCATCAAGGGTAAGATCCTCTATAAAATGATTCTCGAAAGGGACAATCAAAAAATCCTTGTCTTCCCCCTGGTGCAATGCAATCCTTCCCGAAGGATAAATATTGCCATGCGTACCTGCCCTGGCATTTACAATAAATGCACCAACAGACACCCCATCCAGGCTTATGTTATTAAAAGTTACCCGTTCGCCATCGTCTGCATGCATATGGTCACCGTCAAAACGGATACGGACTTTAAAATGTGGATTGTTTTCTGTTGCCGGAATTTGGCTGAAATCGATTTCATATAGCTGATAGGCCTGTTCAAGGGACAGCTGATAGCATGAAATGCCTGCCGTTGTCCATTCATAGTCCTCAGGCCCTGTCTGATAATCGATAAGGAGGGTTTCGGCAGCCCCTTCATCCCTGGCCGCAAAACGTAGTATGATGTCGGTGAAACCCGTGGTGGGCATATGCAGGATCATGGTATTTTCCCTGCCATTATCGGCAAAGGGCTGCCTGATCTGTAAACCCCGCATATTGGCCTGATGATAGGGAATGCCATGATTGCCTTCCGGACGATAATTGATGGCTGTCGGCTGGTTACGCCTTTCCATGGAAGCCTTGCGCCACATGGGATGGGATGGATCAAAAGGATAGCCTTCGAGTGCGCTGTGGTATTCAATCATCCCGCCATCCAGGGCACCGTAAAAAGCATCCAGTGTCATTAAAGGCGTATCGTTGGGTATGCTTGTATCAAATAGCCAGTAATGGATCAGCACCGGGGTGTCAATTTTCATAAAGTGAGCTGACAGTTGAGTATCCTGGTTTATATCAAGTAACAGGTTTGGTTCGCTTGAACCGGAAGCACCTTCCCAGTGTGAAAACACAAATCCCGGGGCCGCGATGGCACTTACTTTGACCGGGACTCCCACAAAATATCTGCCCAGCCAGGGATAAGGATATTCAGCCACGCCGGGTGTATTTGATTCAATATCCACAGTATTGACCCGGATATGACCCATCAGCTGGTTAGACACATCGAGGGACAACCGGTATAAACCATCCAGGTCAAAATGCTGAAGGATATGTTGCCTTTGATGGTAGGGCCGTTTTTCTGCAAATTCAATCATTACTTCCACATGCCCAAGCCACTGCTCATAAGCTTCAGGATAACCCCAGCGCCTATAGTGTTCCTCTATTTCAGGGGCAATGGCCTCTTGCATCTCCTGTATAACACCCTTTGCCCTTTCGGGCAGAAAGGCAGTATTTAACTGGTCAGCAAAGCGGTTGATAAACTGGTGCCGGAATGTTTCGTTTTTCAGCATACTCCTGAGCAGGAAGGTTGACCAGGGTGGATTTGGCCATTCTGATCCTGCTTCAGTGGTGGCAAAGTCCAGGGTGTTATGTTTATAAGTCTGGTTACCACCTGTAAGGTTAACAAGGCCAAAGCCAAAATCCATATCAAAAAGCAGCCAACGCCACCGGCCATCATGCCCGTAAGGTACGCCGGGGGTAAATGCGCTGGTGCGTAGTCGCCAGAAGTCGATGTTGTTCCCCGGCCAATCGGTATTATCAGCAAAGATGTTTGCTATCTGATAATCCATGAAGTTCTGCTCATCAATGCGCGTCAGCACCCATGCATAGTGCACATCGTTTTCCACACCATGTGTTTCGATGTATTCGATGGTGGCCTTGTAGTGCAGGTTATCGCCCTCCTGCACCTCATCCTTTCCGGTGAGCATATCAATATTTTCTTCATCCACACCATATTTACGATGCAGATAATGTTTGTCATAACGTTCCCGGATATTCTGCAGTCCCCAGTATTCGCCGTTGAGAAACAAAATGGCCGGGCGATAGGCCTGGGTATCGAAACGCATGTGCTGCAAAATATGTTGAATAGCAGCATCGCGGAACATGGTTCGTGAGGTAAAGTCGGGCCGCCAGATATCGGTCGGAAAATCATTTCCGGAATTTCGCAATATCAGACGTTTGTATGCCTGGGGTTGCATGCCAAAAAATGCATGGTTTAGATGGGAGTTCCCGTAACGATTGCGGGCATAAAGGCGAAGCGATTTCATAGGAAAAGAGCGGGTCGCACCCCCGTGTATGCGAATGCCGATATCCTGGGCAAGTACCCTTTCTTTGTCAGATTGATCAAACAATTCAATATGAGCAGGATACTCCCACTCAACCCCCCGGCGATGGAAGTTGCCGGCAAATGGCCAGGCAAACTCCTCGCCGGGGTTATCAATACGCCACTGATCGGCATCCACACCCGGCGTATAGATCCCGTTGTGATAATCAAACAGGTAATTTTCCTGAACACTGACAGCAATCACAGGCAAACTGAAACGTGTGTGGCCTTCCGGAGTGATAAAATAACTGTGGCTTATGGTATTGCTGGGCAAAAAACCATCTTTGAAGGCGCGGGCCCTGATCACCGTACCTTTATACACCGGATCGTCAGGCATATAATCCGGCGTGTGTACGGTCGCCGACATACGGGTCAGCTTGTCCGGATCCTGTGTGCGGTCTTCAATCGCAATCTCTTCCGAATATATCTCAGATATGAAAGTATGTTCGAGGAATTCACCAAAAGGGTCACCAGGATTAAAAGGATAGTCGTTCTTATATTGGTAAAATGTTCCCGGCAGATTCTGGATACAGGGTTCTGAACCATCCCTGGTATATACAATGGTTGCGTCCGGATCGGGATGATTGATAACCACCTGCAGTCCACTGGTGTAAAAACCGCCTGTTGCTGAAAAAACCGGTGCTTCCAGGATGCCTTCGGAACCATCAGTGGTATTTGGTGCACCAGGTGTGGGTTCAGCGAAAAAAAACCACTTACCCCCGCCATCGGGCTTCCGTCCATAGGAAATATCTGTGGGAATGGGGATGGGGCCCAGTTCGTCGATGCGGGTTCCGTCGGGATGAGTGATCAGCACCTCCTCCCCGGCTGCACTGATACTGAAATTGGTATGCATGGGATTTGCCGGGTTACTTCGGTTTTTTCCGGAAGCCCAGATCAGCAGGAACTCGCCCGGCTGGATGGTGATATTGGGGATTACCCAGCGATATGGGTTCCCGTAATCGTCCGAAAGCCCGTATCCTAAAAGATTAACAGCATCCCCGCCCGCATTGTATAGCTCAATCCAGTCTTCAAAATCACCGTCCTCATCGGCAATGGTGGTGGCATTTGAAGCCATCACCTCGTTAATGACAACATGCTGTGCACAAACCTCCGGCGAAGCAATGATCACCAGACCCAAAAGCAGCAGGAACCGCCACCACCAAATCCATAGCTCCCTTAACACAACATCTTCTTTAATGTTTCATATACCTTATGCACCGGCAATCCCATCACATTGTGGTAGGAACCCCGGATTTCCGCAACACCAATATAACCGATCCATTCCTGGATACCATAGGCGCCAGCCTTGTCAAAGGGCGAATAATTATTGATATAATACCAAATCTCATCATATGTCAATGTGCGGAAACTTACCAGTGAATGGTCATGAAACACTCTTTCTTCTTGCTGGCGCCGGATACATACCCCGGTATACACCTCATGGGTACTTCCCGACAATTCCGACAACATATCAAAGGCCTCTTCGGCACCGGCCGGTTTGTTTATGATCTTATCGCGGTGCACCACAATGGTATCGGCTGTAATCACTACCACCCCTGGCTTTTTCAGTTCATCCTCAAAGCAGCTGGCTTTCCCGCGGCACAAATGCGCCACCACCCCGGCAGGCGGCATGTTCTCAGGAAATAACTCGGAGGTAGGCCTGACCAGTATGCGAAAAGGGATGCCGGCACCTTCCATCAATGCTTTGCGGCGGGGAGAATGGGAAGCCAGGATGATATCGTATTCTTTAAAAGATTCCAGACAGTTCATACAAGATTTCTATTACCAGTGAAAGCCATCGTCATCAAACCATGTGCCATGGACTTTCATCACTTGCTCTAATACATCACGTACACAGCCTTTTCCGCCTTCGAAAGACGAGATATATTTTGAAATGGCTTTGATCTCCTCAACGGCATCTGCCGGACAGGCAGGCACACCTGCTTTCTTCATGACTTTATAATCCGGGATGTCATCCCCCATATACAAAACCTGTTTGGCATCCAACTGGTTATCTGCCAATAATTTTTCAAACAGCTTCAGTTTGTTTCCCACGCCAAGATACACATCATCAATACCCAGAAGTTGAAAGCGATGCCTGACAGATTCACAACTGCCGCCGGAAATTATGATTATGCGATAGGATTTTCTGACTGCCAGTTGCAACGCATAACCATCTTTTACATTCATGCTGCGGAGCATCTCCCCGCCCGGACTCAGTAAAACGATGCCGCTGGTCATCACTCCATCCACATCAAAAATAAAGGTGTTGATGTTCGAAAGGAGTTGTTTAAAATTTGTCATAAGCAAGTAAGTTTTTATTGTATCAATCAGGGATTATATGTTTTTCGTATACTTTCACTGATAAAAGTATATATTTTGCAGTAGTCAGGGTTGGCTGACAACATCTTCCGGTGTTCTTCCAGGATACTCTTGTTATTCCGCCGGGCCGGGCCCGTTTGCATTTCGCGCGGATCTCCTTCCATGACTTTCCGGGCTGTTTCCCCGATCAGGGGCCTCAACAACTCGAATCCAAGTTCATTTTCTTCCAGGATACCGGCTGCCATGGCGTACATATGGTTTACAAAATTGCAGGCAAATACAGCCGCCACATGCAAAATTCGCCGCTGATCCGACGGGATCCATACCACCGTTTTACTGAGCGACCGGGCAAAGGCCTCCATGCGGTCATCATCTGCGGATCGGTATGATTCCAGGCATATAGGGACTGTGCTGAAATCAACAGCCACTTCTTTGGTAAATGTTTGCAGGGGATACAATACACCGATCCGATTGCTTCCCGCTTTTAACACATCCATGGGGGATGTGCCTGAAGTATGCACCAAAAGCTTGTCCTTATGTGGGAAACGCACCGCCACACTGGCAATGGCATCATCAGTAACAGCAATTACATACAAGTCTGCTTCCTGAGAGATGGATTCCATCCTGCCAGCAGAAGCACAGCCCAGTTTTCCCGCCAGGGATTCCGCAGAAAAAGACTCCCGGCTATAGACCTGTAAAACACTGTAGCCCGCACGCTGAAAAGCCATACCCAGGTGCGTGGCCACATTGCCCGCACCCAATAGTATAATTTTTTCGATCATCTCCATTGTTAATCCCTTATTTAGTCTGTCCGCCTCTCCGGCCCTGCTCAACGCACGGCATTCTTCCTGCTGTTAAAAGAGATCCATAAACCAATGAGCAGGATCACGATGCTAAACCATAACAAATTGATCATGGGGAAGATCACTGTCTTGATAATGATAAACTCAGGTTCTTCTTCATATAGAGCAAGATCAATGGTATATGGCTCATCATCAAGACGAAGAAAACGGAATTTTACATTCATTTCCCGCACCAGGTGATCCTGATGGATAACCGCACCATCGGCAAAGATAAAAGCCGGTTCCACCGGATAGTTTATCCCGAAATGGGTCTTCAGTTCCATAACCGCCACGATCCTGACATTATTATCATGTTCCCAGTCTGTCAGGGTCTCTGTTGTAATATCTTTAAATATCAATTGGTTATTGTCGAGCAATACCGTGTCCCCAACAGCAATGGAAAACGCATCAACCTGGGTAAAGGGGTCTGCATCCGTTTCCTGGCTCAGGTCGGCAAAAGTTACATACGTGAATATATCCCTTAACGGAAAGACCTTTGCATAAGGTTCATATACATTGCCCATGCGCTCGTTAAGCAGAACAGAAGGGAATGAACTGAATGCCTTGAAATATTCGCCCTTCTGGTTTTTCTTCAGGAAATCGACCTGGTAATGGAAACGTTCCCCGTCGAAACGCCTGCCTGCATAGCTTACATAATATTCTCCCATTGGCAATATATCGCCTTTGATCAACAAAAGGTTTTCGGTCTCTTTGAAGTGTTCTCCCAGAAAAAAACCAGAGGTGTTTTCTGAAATGATGGTTTTTTTTGAGAATGTAAGCAAGATAGCCAGCAAGAACAGGGCAATACCCAGGTGCGATACAGCCCCGCCGGTACCAAGCAGTTGTTTTCGAAAACGAAACAGCATGTCCAGCGAAGAAAACAAAGCAAACAATGCGGCAAAAAGCATCAGGATATGTCCAATTCCGGCAATACCATACAATAAGGCTATCAACAGGGTGGCAATAAGCGCCAGGGCAAGTGAAAAACTGATTCGCAACATAAAAGTTTTCAAATCGTTACTGCCCCAGCGAATAAAATGGGTAAATCCCATCACCAGGGCAATGGCCACCGCAAAAGGGAGTTGCCATTTATTGTAGTAAGCCACCACATTGGCGGGGGGTGCCAGCTGTGTGCCGAGCAACTTGTTAAAAACCGGTATGGAGGTGCTGAAAATAATCTGAAATGCCGAAAGCACCAAAACAAGGGCAGCCACAAAGAGCCAGAAATCGCGCGTAAACATTTGTTCGCCATCTTTCGAAGGTAGGCGTCTGTACATTTTAAAAAGCAACACCAACCCAATGATCAGAAAAGTGAACAAATAAAAAAGAATATGATTACCCATGCCATCGCTCCCAAAAGAATGCACGGAAGTATCTGAAAGGACCCCGCTGCGGGTCAGATAAGTGGCATAAATCACAAAAACAAAGGCCAGGATCACAAACAGAAAGGCGGGGGCATAACTATGCCTTTTCTTTTGGGATACAAACATAATATGCAGCCCGGCCACCAGGATCAACCAGGGGACCAGCGAAGCATTTTCAATGGGGTCCCATGCCCAGAAACCACCAAATGTCAGTGACTCATATGCCCATACACCCCCAAGCAATATGCCTGCGCCAAGAAAAAAGACACCGAGGATGGTCCATGGCAATGCAGGCCGGATCCAGTCATGGAATTTACCCCGCCACAAACCCGCAACGGCATAGCAAAAAGGGACCAGTACGGCGGCATAACCAATAAAAGTGACCGGGGGGTGCGACAGCATCCAGAAGTTACGGAGCAATGGGTTCAGACCATTGCCATCAGTGATCAGGGCAAGGTAATCGGGATTATGGAAAAAATGGTTGTCGAGGTTTTCAGTGGCCATCCTCAATAAGAGGAATGGGTCCAACCCGATGGCCGTGTTTCCGAAACGTAATCCCAGCAACATGCTGATCATGAAGACCTGTGAAACCGAAAATATGGTCATGGCCTGCATCTCCCACTGCCGGGCGTAGCGTATCAGCAACAGGCCGAAAACTGCCTGGCAAAGGGCCCAGAACAACAGGCTGCCCTCCTGGCCTGCCCAGAAACTGGCGATGCGATATCCCAGAGACAAGCTATTCTCCATATGTATCCAAACATAGCGGTACTCATAGAAACGGCTGAGCAGGATATACAGCAACACAACAGAGGCGAGACCTACCATGAGTGAATGAAGCCTGAAAGCCTTTCGCCCCCAGCTTCTCCACTGGCGATAATCCAAACGCCCGGTGGCAGAAGCCCTGTAATATGCAAAGGCAGCAAATATGGCAGAGAAAAAGGCTACAAACAGGGTAAAACGACCAGTGTAACCCCAAAACAGATGCTCACCAACATATTGTATATTCATCGTATTGTTTCGTAATTTGTAACAAATTTACATATTTCATTTAATCATCTGAACCGGGGGTTGCTTTACCATTTGATAATACGTATGGCGGCATCAACCTCAGGGCCGTACAGGCGTAAAATATAGATTCCGGGAAGCAGCCCTTCAATTCCTGCATTCAATGTGGTTTCCGCGTTCAGCAAAGAACCGGCAGGATATTGCCAGACCAAACGGCCGTAAACATCTGTCAGGCTCAAAATGTGCGGAGCGAGCAATCCGGGGCGGACCCTGACCGTCAGCCGGTTTGTGAATGGGTTGGGGTAGGCATATATGGGTTCAGGACATGGAGCGGCCACAGAAGGAAGGCTTGTTTCAATATCTGACAGCGCCTGATAGTATGTTATGGCCTTAGCAGAATTTTCCAGCATATCGTCAAAACGATTTGCCAGATGGATGGCAAAACCAATCGTAAGGGTATCGCCGGGAGTCAGCTTATGGGGACCACTGCTGAGCAAGGAGGAAATATCATTGTCGGCCTGGTAATGCCCTGCATACAAGCGATTGGAAGTAAGGGCATAGTATTTTTGAAAATCCGAGAAGCCGTCCTGAATATGCATACTCCCATCAGCGCCCTGGTTATCGAAAGCATAATGACGTATTCCCGGTCCCTCCGACAATAGCTGGATCCCTGCATAATGACCGCTACCGGAAGAATAAGAATAAGCCAGCCTGTCCGGTGCATCAAAGGTTGCCCGGTGAAGCTTGTTGTTTCGCAGCACCCAGTCGGCAAAAAAGCCGGCAAAAAGGTCCTGGTAAACAATATCCGAATGGTTGACAACATGGTATTGTATTATGAAAAAGTCTTCTGCGGGCGATGAATCCCAGAAAAAGACATTGTAATCAATTTCCACGTTCAGGGGAGGATATCCTTCAGGGAATTGGTCACGCAATTTGCCTGAAACCCGGATGGGGGCCAGCGGATGATCTGTATGCAGCAGCGGAAGAACCTCCGGCTCGAGGGTTTCACTGAAGCTTCCCGGGGTGGCCCCGTAAACATTGTCCACCACATTGTTTGCGCTGTTTGCAAGCAACAGGCCACCAGATTTCAGAACGGTGTAACCGTCATGAAAGGTCAGTCCTTTCCCCAGGCTGTAATCCGGATAATTGAACCCGATCGCACCCCTTCGGGATATGGTCGTGGTAATGGAGCCCGCATAAACGTCAACATAATCCAGGTTCAGAAAACGGCGAAATGACTGCCGGCCAATTCTTTTCTGTGATTCATCATAAAATGTAACAGTGAAAAAAACCTCATGGTTTAGGGGGATATCGGGTAATAACCGGACAATGAAGGGGTTTCCGGTATTATTGGCCGATTGAAAGCTGTCAATGTCCCCCATAAAAATACTGTCTGTCAAAATGTCAAGCATTCCGGAAGAGGTGCTTAGCACGGCTGTAACACCATGGGCGGGTGCCAACAGGTTCTGGAACTCCATCTGCAGCATTACGGTATCTCCAGGTCTGGCCGCTGAAAATACTTCTTCGCCGGTCAGGTGTGAAGCGATCCGGATATAAGGCCAGTGGGTTTCAGTCAGCGCCCTGTACAGGTTCAGGCGCCCGTGGCCAAGCATTCCGGCATATGCTTCGTTTCCTTCAACATGGTAAATGGGGTCGGCGGTCATTTTCAGCATGGCCCCGATCTGAAGGGCGTCCATTGAAGGGAAGTGCGACCTGAGGATGGCGGCAGCTCCGGCTACAATAGGCGAAGACATCGAGGTTCCGCCTGAAAACAGATAGGAGTCATTGACCCAGGTGGATAAAATGCCGGTTCCAGGCGCAGCTATGTCCACAAAAACCCCATAGGTAGAAAAGCCGGTTTTGCAGTCGAGGCTGTCGGTGGCGGCCACCCCCAGCACATGCTCAAAAGAAGCAGGATAAAAAGGTTCCGGTGTATTGGCATTCCCTGCTCCCGCCACCACCACCACATCCTTGTTCAGTACAGCATAATCAATGATATCCTGTCCGAAAGGGCCGGAATTGAAATGACTCCCCCAGGAGCAATTGATCACGGCAACCCCCTGATCGGCCGAATAAACAATTCCTTCATAGGCCTTTACAAGCCGGCCGAATTCATCATCAATTTTTACGGGAAGAAACTTTGACTTGAAACCCACACCGGCAATTCCCTCATTATTGTCAGTCGTTGCTGCTGCAATGCCTGAAACATGTAATCCGTGGGCAGATTTATTGAATGTGGGGTCATTGTTGCCTTCGCCAAGATCCCAACCGTAAAAATTGTCCACATAACCATCATTGTCTGAATCTTCTCCATTGATGGGATCACCATAATTGTATTTGATGGCATCCACCAGGTCCGGATGATATAAATCCACCCCTGTATCCACTATACTGATTACCGTATTGGTATCGCCCTGTGATATGGCCCATGCCTGAAAAGCAGAAATGCTTTCAAGATGGTATTGTTCTTCAAGCAGGGGATCATTCGGAAAATATCCGGTTTTTAGCTGTTGTTCTTCGATCCAGAGAGATTCAGGCAAATAGCGGGGCTGCACATATTCCGTAAGACCGGTGCTTGCAAGGGCCTGCATGGTTTCCAGTATACGGCCATGGTCTTCAATCACCACCTCATAAATACGCGAAAGATCAGCCAGCGCCTTGCCCGAAGAATGATATTTCTCTGCCGGAGGCTCATGATGGGGAAAAACCCGGTAAGGAAGGCCTGCGTTTTTGAAATTTAATACAGATGCGATGGCCGGGGGTATCTCCCCGGAGCCCTCTACTGTTCCATCGGCCTCCGGAATGAGTTTAAAAAGAATGTGGCCGGGCAAAACATAAGGGTTGTCAACGGTTTTTGACAAATCACCCCCCCGGTATCCGCCGCCCTGCAACGGACCGATCAGCACCAGCAGCAAAAACCAAATAATCCAGGCTCGCTTATTATCTGCGAAATACGCACAATTCATAACGCACAATTCAAAACAACCGCCGAATAATCCGGGATTTCATCCAGAAACCGCCATGCACCGGCCTTATTGTCCCTTACACAGCAAAAATGCTCCAAACCATTTGTTACCACCAGGTAAGGCACACCAAGCGGGAAATTATAACGCGCCACCTGATCGAACACATCCTGTGTAATTTTTTGTTCTGCAGACTTACACTCAATAATCATCACCGGCTTTCTTTTATGACCATATACGATGGCATCGGCACGCCTGGGCATGCGGTTGTATTGCAAAGAAGCCTCTACAACCATCAGGGAAGCAGGAAAACCCTTATGTGTTTTAAGCCACCACAAAAAATTCTGACGCACCCATTCTTCAGGGCTAAGCACCACATAACGCTTTCTGAAAACATCAAATACGAATCTTTTGCCTTCTCTTTTGATGATCTTTAAAGGGAAAGACGGTAGATTTAATTCGTGCATATACAAATATACAGCAAAAAAAAGACTGCCTTCGAAAGCTTTCATTATTTTTGCCATAACCCAATGCATTAGTCTCATGGCTGAAATGAATATTCATCAGATCCTGAAAGATATCGGCAACAAAGCCGTGCATCCGGTTTATTTCCTGATGGGAGAAGAAACCTATTATATTGATGTGATTGCCGACAACCTGGAAGAAAGCGTTCTTACAGATACAGAAAAAGAATTCAACCTGACCATCCTTTACGGAAAGGATACGGATATACCCGACATCATCAGTACGGCCAAGCGCTATCCTATGATGGCCAGCCACAATATTGTTATTGTGCGTGAAGCCCAGCACCTGAAAGACATCGAAGCATTGATGCCCTACGTAGAGAAGCCCCTTGATTCGACCATCCTGGTGATATGCTACAAATACAAGACTCTGGACAAGCGAACAAGGTTTTACAAATCCATCAGCAATGCCGGAGTGGTATACAACAGTAAAAAGCTATATGAAAACCAGGTTCCCGCCTGGATTGCCGGCTACGTAAAGCAAAACGGTTACCGGATTGGTCCCGCTGCCCTGCAGTTGCTTGCCGACCACCTGGGTACCGATCTGGGAAAAATTGTCAATGAAGTCAAAAAGTTATTTATCAACCTGGAAAAAGGCAGTGAGATCACACCCCTGGTGATTGAAGAAAATATTGGCATCAGCAAAGACTTCAATATGTTTGAGTTTCAGAATGCACTGGGGGCCAAAAACAAACAAAAAGCCTACCAGATCACAAAATATTTTGCCGATAATCCCCGGTCCAATCCCTTTGTAATGACCACCGGGATCTTGTACCAGTTTTTTTCGAAAGTGCTTTTGTATCATAGTTTGAAAGACAAAAGCCAGAAAAATGCGGCCTCGGAACTGAATGTCCATCCTTTTTTCATCAAGGACTTTATTCAGGCGGCAAAAAATTATTCACCAAACAGGATTGTTGAGATATTCAGTCAATTAAGGACCTATGATCTTAAATCCAAGGGGTTGGGCAATGAAACAACAGATCATGGGGAACTGGTCAAGGAACTAACATACAAAATTCTGAATCATTCAAAAACAGAACAGAAATGAATTATTGGTTGGTAAAGAGCGAACCCGCAGCATACTCCTGGCAACAGTTTATTAAAGACGGCCGCACAATGTGGGATGGCGTAAGAAACTACCAGGCCCGGAACAACCTGCGCTTGATGCAGGAAGGGGACATGGTGCTTTTTTATCACAGCGTCACAGAAAAAAGGGTCATGGGTATTGCCCGGGTGGTCAAAGCACATTATCCCGATCCCACCACAGACGACAAGCGATGGGTGGTGGTAGATATTGTACCGGAACAGGCATTTAAAAAACCAGTTACCCTAAAAACCATCAAATCAGACCCGCGCCTGGAAAACATTACCCTGGTAACCCAGGCCAGGCTGTCTGTAATGCCATTAAAACAAGAAGCGTTTGACATCATTGTATCGTTCGGACATCCTTAGCATGCCTTCAAAAAAACAATAAACAAATGAACATACTGGACATTATTATTGCCGTTGTACTCATGCTGGGCGCCATCAGGGGTTACCAGAAAGGTTTCTTTCATGAAGTGGCTATTTTAGCCGGTCTGGTGGCCGGTGTTTTTCTGGCCATTCTTTCGGCCAATATTTTGGGAAATATCGTTATAAGCCTTTTTAGCTGGAACATTCAGGTAGTAAAAGTGGTGGTTTTTGTGATTGTTTTTATCCTTGTGGTTGCCCTGATGCGCTTATTTGGCACCCTGCTGACCAATTTATTCTCAGCACTGATGCTTGGATTTATTAATCGCCTGGCCGGGCTGGCCATCGGCATTTTAAAATGGGGGCTGATCCTGGCCATCCTGTTTATGTTGATTGACTTAATTGACCATGGTAACTGGCTTATAAAAGAAGAAACACGTTTGAACAGTTTGCTTTATCCGCAACTGGAAAAGCTTTACGCAAACATTACCGAAGCCATTGGTTTCAGACTGTAATCTGCTGACTTGCCTCTTTAATCAGTTGCCATGCTTGTTGAATATGTCTGGCAGAAGTAGTCCGCTGTCCGACCGAAAGCCTCAGAGTGTATTTACCACGCAGGACTGTGTGGGTAAGAAACACCTCTCCTGTTGCATTCACCCGCTCCATCAGCTGTTGATTTATCTGGTTGAGGCCCTCTTCATCTGTATCACCAGGTTTGTATCTGAAGCATACAAGGCTGAGTTGCCGGGGGGCCATCAACTCAAAACATTTATCTGAATCCACCCGGGCAGAAAAATCCTTTGCCATGGTAATGTGCCGGTTCACCATTTTACGAATGCCGCCGGTTCCATAAGATCTGACAACGAACCAAAGTTTAAGGGCCCTAAACCTGCGGCCAAGCTGTATACCCCAGTCGCGGTAATTCTTCACCTCTGTATCGGCAGCAGTTTTAAGGTATTCGGGCTGCATGCCAAGGGTGCGCAGTAAGATTTCCGGATCACGGACAAAATAGGCCGAACAGTCAAAGTTTGTTAACATCCACTTGTGTGGATTAAAAACAAAAGAATCACAATTTTCGGTGCCCTTCATGAACCATCTGTGATTGGGATCTACTGCGGCAGTACCCGCAAAAGCCGCATCCACATGAAGCCATAAACCGTATTGCTTACAAATATCTGCAACAGCCTCCACCGGGTCCATAGCCATGGATGAAGTGGTGCCAAGGGTGGCCACCACACAGGCCGGTTTGAGTCCTGAGCCCAGGTCTTCCTCAATGGCTTTTGCAAGTGATTCCGGACACATGGAAAAATCATCCCTGGTCTGGATCAGGCGCAGGTTGTCTTTCCCGAGTCCGGCAATCTTGACCCCTTTTTCAATGCTGGAGTGTGCTTCTGTTGAGGCATAAACCACAAGGGGTTCATTTGTACCCTTCTGATTGGCTGTAAAACCGGTGGCATACTCCCTGGCAGACAACAGGGCACACAAACTGGCTGTGGAAGCTGTATCCTGGATAACCCCTGAAAATTCCGGAGGCAGTCCGATCATCTGTCTGAGCCAATCCATGACACGCTCCTCCAGTTCAGTGGCAGCCGGGGAAGTCTGCCAGCTCATACATTGGCTCCCCAGTCCGGCAGTAAGCATTTCTGCAAGCACCGATGGCGGGCTGTTGTTTGCCGGAAAGTAAGCAAACCAGGCAGGGTGCTGCCAATGGCTTATCCCAGGCATTATCAATTCACGGAAATCTTTAAAAATCTCATCCATCGATTCTCCATCTGTTGGTGCAGAAGCAGGAAGGCGAGACAGAAGATCGCCTGGCAGGGTTTTTGACTTTACGGGGAGTTTCTCAATGTTTTCGAAATAATCGGCCAACCAGTCAACAAAGGCGTGGCCGTACCGACGAAAAGCAGCATTGTCCATAATCGCAGGTTTTGATGCGAAGTTATGGATATTTTCCTGATGAAGTTTCATCAGGCCAGCAATACGCTGTTAAAAAGGGAGGTCATCCTCCTGGCCGGCGGGAGGTATTGGTTCATCTGTGGGCATGGGCGCATCCGATGGTGGAGGCATACCCGCCGGCATGGACGGCACAGGGCCGGCTTGCGGGCCCTCATGCCCTTCCTTATCCACTTTCCAGGCTTTCACATCGGTGTACCACCGGCCATTGAATTCACGGCTTTCGATATTAATCGACGCAGTAATATATTCCCCTTCTTTCAATGAGAACTGATCAATTTTATCACCCCACACGGAGATACATACTTTTCGGGGATATTGTCCCTGGGTTTCTATGATAAAATCCTGTTTGCGCCAGGGACCATTACGACCCTCGCCTTGTTGTTCTGGTAATATTGAAAGAATGGTGCCACTGATTTCCATAATTGCCGCTCTGATAAAAATGGTTAACGAAATGATTACAGTCCAAAAGTACATGATTTTGGACACCCGGCAATGGGATACTTTCAGATTTGCGCGCCAGCCTATACAATAAAGCCCCTGACCCCAAAAGGCACTTTATCGTTGTGGGCAATCACCAGCGACTTATCTGATTTCCAAAGATATTCCAGGTCGCCGTGTATATTCATGTGGGTCATATTCTCCAGTTCAGCCCGGTTGATCAGCTGGTTCTTTTTATAGAATGTGGCTTCAAATTTGCGGGCATAAAAGCTTTCCAATACCACAAAGCGGCCATTGACCTTACGCCACCGGCCACGCCGGTCAATCCGCCGCAGATTATTTATTTTGGGATGCAATTGCAATTGATTGATCCCCAGATAGGCTCCCCGTACATCACTGATGTCAATATGAACCCTGAGGTCATCCGAAAACCTGCCGCTTAAGGAAATTACACCCAGAGCATGGACCCCGCCACCCAGCTTACGGTCTGCCGCTATTAACCCGTATACGATGCTTGCCTCCGAATTGTGTATATCCCAGGATGTTTCAGGTTCATCAGGCAACACTTCGCGGCAATGGCCCAATAAATGCAAGTTTTTTGAATCCAGCAACACACCGGGTTCATAATGGGCCATGCTTACGGGCAATATGCGAAGTCCGGGAATGTGCCTGTTTACAAATCTTCGAAATAACATATTAAATAGATTAAATTTATAATTTCAGTCAAATATAAATAATTTATTAATACTTATTACACTTTTTTTATGTTTAATTAAATTTGAGGCGTCCAGTGATTCAAAATCAACACCTGGTGTATTTTTTTGGCTCAGGCAAAAACTGTATTTTTGAAAAACACAAAACATCAACCGGACAAACCCATTTGCTGATATGGAACATCTTAAACGTTTTATCCTTCCTGCGCTCGTTTTTCTTCTGGCTGTTTTTTTCAAAAGCCTTGGACAGTACCTGGAATTCATCCCGGAAGATTTCCACAACGGCATGCAACTTACGGCTTCAATTTTGCTCGTTGTTGCGATTACCTGGGGCATTATTGCTGTAATCCGCACGGCAAAAATCAGATTGCTGGCCCGATACGATATAGATGTAGCCGACAATCTGCGCATGCGTAAATTGCATACACAATACAACATCCTGGAAAAGATCCTGATCTTTGTAATAGTTCTCATTGCCCTGGGTATTACCCTGATGCAATTTGAAGGAGTGCGCAATATCGGCATCAGCCTGTTTGCTTCGGCAGGTATTGCGGGCCTGGTGATCGGGCTGGCTGCCCAGAAAGCGCTGGGGACAATCCTGGCGGGATTCCAGATTGCCATTACCCAGCCCATTCGCCTCGATGACGTAGTGATCGTGGAAAATGAATGGGGCTGGATAGAAGAGATCAACCTGACCTATGTGGTTGTGCGGATATGGGATAAGCGGCGCCTGGTGGTACCCACCACTTATTTCATGGAGAAACCTTTTCAAAACTGGACACGTACCTCGGCCGACCTTCTCGGGACAGTTTTTATTTACACCGATTACACCATCCCCATCAACGCCCTGCGTAAGGAACTCACCCGCCTGCTCGAATCCAATCCCCACTGGGACAAAAAAGTGAATGTTTTGCAGGTAACCGATGCAAAAGAAAACACCCTGGAAATAAGGGCGCTTATGAGTGCTGCCAGTTCACCGGATGCCTGGGAGCTCAGGGTCTTTATCAGGGAAAAACTCGTGGAATTCATCCAGTGCAAATACCCCCATTGCCTGCCAAAAACCAGGGTATTCCTGAACGACCAAACCAAACCTCAGTAAGCAACTCAACAATCTTAAAGATGTTATCCTCAATAAATCCCGCTACCGGCCAAATCATCGCCGAATATCCTGAGCACACCCCGGAAGAGATCAATGTCATCATCGACCAGACAGCCCTGGCACAAAACAATTGGGCAAAAACTGGTTTTTCTGAACGGGCCGGACGCATGAAGGTTCTGGCGGGGATATTGCGCGAACGCCTGGAAACCAATGCGCGCCTGATCAGCATGGAAATGGGGAAACCCATTGGTCAATCCAGGGCAGAGATTGAGAAATGTGCCAGGGTTTGTGAATACTATGCAAAGCATGCGGCCGGTTTTTTGGCCAATGAGCCCGTTCCGACCGCTGCCACCCAGAGTTATATCGCCTATCGTCCTTTGGGGGTTGTCCTGGCTGTAATGCCATGGAATTTCCCGTTCTGGCAGGTCTTTCGTTTTGCCGCCCCGGCATTGATGGCAGGCAATGCCGCCCTGCTAAAACATGCTTCCAACGTCACAGGTTCGGCCCTGGCTATTGAATCTGCTTTCAAAATGGCCGGGTTTCCCGGCCACTTGTTCAGTATACTGAAGGTACCCGGGTATAAGACGGGCGAGATCATAGGCAACCAGCATATTAAAGCGGTCACCCTCACAGGGAGTGTTGGCGCCGGGCGCGCAATTGCTTCCAAAGCTGGCTCCATGCTGAAAAAAACCGTTCTTGAACTGGGTGGCAGCGATCCGTACATCATTCTTGAAGATGCCCACCTGGAACATGCAGTACGAACATGTGTCAGCAGCCGGCTGATCAATAGCGGTCAGAGCTGTATTGCCGCCAAACGCTTTGTAGTGGTCAAATCATTACGCAAAGAATTTGAAAAAAAGTTTGTGCAAATCATGAAGGAAAAAACCATGGGTGACCCCCTGAAAGAAAATATGGATCTAGGGCCACAGGCCAGCAAGGCTTTGCGCGATGAATTGCACGACCAGGTTGCCGCCAGCGTGCAGAAAGGCGCCAAATGCTTATTGGGTGGCGAAATTCCTGACCAGCAAGGGGCATGGTACCCACCCACCGTTCTGACCGGTGTAAAACCCGGCATGCCG
>PXAA01000109.1 GCA_003567205.1 Bacteroidales bacterium | reverse complement strand
TGTTATATCCTTTGTAGTTCCTTGGAAATACTTTCTGTGCGGAACGGTAAATGGCCAGTTGTTGCTGTTTGTCATCTGTCAGCGTAGCGGCAAACAACAATTCTTTCTCGTCGAGTTGCGACGGGTCGTTGATGGCCAGTTCGGCTAATTCTTCATAGCTGCGCTTGGGTTCATAGGCATGAACGGTGATTTCTGCACGACGCAGTGGTTCAAGGATCTTTTCAATCTCTTCGTAGATCAGGGTCATGTCCTTGATCCTTCTTTCTCTTTCGGCCGGTGCCAGCTGCGAGTTGATCACATTGGCAATGGATTGTTTGTCCGGAAGGTCAGAAACATCCAGTTTGGCCATGAAGCCGTCAAAATCTTCTCCCTTGGCAGCAACATTGAGTTCCGGCATTTCCACATTTTTGTCGCGGAACAGGTTTTTGATATAACGCTCACCGGTTTCGGAACGGTTTTCAGACAACTCCATATTGAGGGCAATTTCTCCTTCGGGAGAAGCCCATGCATTTACATTAACTGCTTTGAGATCCCATCCCCGCTGGATGAATTCAGTCAGATCACTGATGGCTTCGCGTGCTTCATCCCTGCGATTGAGATCGAGGCGCCAGTTAAGGTTGTGACGCATGTAAGCGAAATAGATATCTGCTGTTTTGGAAACAATCACTTCTTCCTCATACATGTGGGGAGCGATTGCAACTTTGTGGTCTTTTTTGACCCTTTGTGATGTAATGATAACCCCATCGGCCACTTTTCTCAAGGGAAGCTCTGTGGCCCTGTGCTCCCTGTCTTCGCGGTAAACTTTTGCACGCATGTACAATTCTGAAGCCAGCATGTCGGGCTCGTAAGAAACTACATTGTTAAGCGGGAATGTTGCTCCGCGATCGCGATTAACCATTATCCCCGTGGTGGTGGTTCCACTGCCACGTAAAAAAACGGTTTCCAGCTCTTTTTCACCGCCGGCATGTTTCAGTACCGGGGTAATCTCTACTACGGCTTTGCGGTGAAAGTACCCTGAGTTCACGGCGCCATCCACATTTGCTGCTACTTGTCCACCGTGATTTTCCAATGGGTTGGTTTCGGGCGTGTAGCGAATGCCCTCATCGTAATTCCTTACCATTCTGTTCAATCCACAGCTGGCAAACAATCCTGCTGCAATTATCATCACAGCCAAAAGTCTAAAGTTGGTGTTTTTCATAATGCTTGTTTTGTATTGGTTAATCTTAGTTGTTTGATTGAGGTTTCAATTTTTATTCAACTTACAAATATATAAAAAAGTATGTACAAAGTACGGACTACTCGTTTTTTTGCCTGTTTTTTTGGCAGAAAACCGGCACAAAATTCACAATGGGCTTTGCGGTATTCTAAAATTGTTTTACATTTGCACTCATTTTCGGGTTCATGGGGGTCCGGTCCGAAAACATAAGGCCCGTTCGTCTAGGGGTTAGGACGCCAGGTTTTCATCCTGGTAACAGGGGTTCGAATCCCCTACGGGCTACCAAAAACAATTTAAAATAGTTTTATGGCAAATCATCAATCAGCAAAAAAAAGGGTGCGTTCCGACAATGCCAAAAGGCTCAGGAACCGCTATTATGTGAAAACAACGCGCACAGCGATAAAAAATTTCAGGAATACAAGCAATAAAAAAGAGGCCGAGGAATCATTGCCCAGGGTCGTTTCACTGATCGACCGTCTGGCAAAAAAATCTGTCATCCACAAAAACAAAGCATCCAATCTTAAATCAAAGCTCACCAGACACGTTAACAACCTGCAATAGTTTTTCCGGTGTGGTTTCGGCAACATATTTCCGGCCCGTTCGTCTAGGGGTTAGGACGCCAGGTTTTCATCCTGGTAACAGGGGTTCGATTCCCCTACGGGCTACCACAAAGACCTTTCGCCAGAAAGGTCTTTTTTTGTGTTAAGATATTTATTAAATTCGTCAGGAATAAATATTTTTCACATGGAAATACGTAAACCATCTGCCTATTCTGCCAAACGGATACGGGGGATAAAAAGTTGGGCTGAAGACGACAGGCCCAGGGAAAAATTGCTTACAAAGAGCAGAAAGGCTTTGTCCGATACCGAGTTGCTTGCCATTGTTGTTGGTTCCGGGACTTCAGATCATTCGGCTGTTGAAATTTCGAGGACCATCCTTGGAAGTGTGTCAAACAACCTGGCAGAGCTTGCAAAACTAAGTGTGCCGGAGTTGATGCGCTTTAAGGGTATTGGTACGGCAAAAGCCAGCAATATTACGGCCGTGATGGAACTGGGGCGCCGCCGAAGGCTTTCTGAAGGCCTTAAAAAAAGCATCATCAGTTGCAGCCGCGATGCCTTCGAGATTATGGAACCAATCATTGGCGATCTTTCCCATGAAGAATTCTGGCTGATCCTGCTCAACAGGGGTCACAGGATACAACGTACTGTCTGTATCAGCGAAGGTAGTGTGTCGGGGACGGTGGCAGACCCTAAAAAAATATTCAAACTGGCCCTGGAAAACAACGCATCTGCCCTGATCCTTTGTCATAATCACCCCAGCGGACAATTAAGGCCCAGCTCGAACGATCAGAGAATAACCAGGAAATGTAAAGAAGCCGGACTATTTCTTGACCTGCCTGTTTTGGATCATCTCATCGTGGCAGGGGGTCATTTTTTCAGCTTTGCCGATGAGGGAATGATCTAGGATGTCGAAAGGCCATATGTCCGGGGGTGGAATGAAAAAATAAAATTATAGTTTACCTTTACAGTGATCTTATACTAACCCCAGGTCGCATGATACTGGTATACAGCCCGAAAATATCAAGTCGTATAGAATATATTACCGGCTTACTGCTGGGAAGAATCCTGGGTGCGGAATGGGCGTTGACCAGAGACATGGAAAAGTTCAGCGGTTACGAGGGGCCAAAGATTTCATATGGCAATATTCCACCGGAAGTTGAGGCTTTGCGGATCCCTGCCCATGGTTTTTTGCTGGAAAGGGGCGTGCATTATTTTTTGCCTGACCTTGTTTTTGATGATCGCCTCCCGTTATTGTTTCCTGTATCAGACGGGGAATACGATCTGTCATTTGATCCTTTTGCTGCTTCTTTTTACCTGGTTACTCGTTACGAAGAATACCTCCCCCACAGAAAAGATGCTTTCGGACGTTTTGAGGCCACCCAGTCTTTTGCCTACAGAAATAATTTTTTGAACAAGCCTGTAGTCAATCATTATGCCTTGATGATCAAAAAGCTATTGCAAGCAAAATATACTGGTTATCCTTTTCGGTCATGCGGGTTTACTTTTATCCCCACCTATGATATAGATGTTGCTTATGCATACAGGGGTAAGGGTTTTTTGCGCAGTTTTTTCGGGATGTTGCGCTCGGTGGGAAATTTTGATTTTGAATCATTAAAGGAACGTGCCGGGGTACTAATAAAAAATAAAAAGGACCCTTTCGACACCTACGACATACAGCTTGATCTGGCGAAACAAAGTGGCATTAAGCCTTTCTATTTTTTTCTGAGTGGCGATTTCGGGCCTTACGACAGAAATCTTGCCCACTATTCAAAGACTTTTTTTATGCTGGTAAAAAGGCTTGGAGATTATGCCCATGTGGGCATTCACCCGAGCTATGCGTCCAATGAGGAGGATGGCTTGCTTGCCAGGGAGCTGTCGCGTCTTTCAGAGATCCTGAACCAGGATGTCCGCTTCAGCCGCCAGCATTACCTAAAGCTAGAGGTACCCGGAACCTACCGGAATCTGCTCAAGCACGACATTGCCTTCGATTTTACCATGGCCTATGCCTCGCAGCCGGGATTCAGAGCGGGAATATGCACGCCCTATCCGTTTTACGACCTGGAACTGGAAAAGGAATGCCAGTTGACCATTGTACCTTTTGCGGTAATGGATGGTACGCTGCGTGATTACCTGAGGCTTTCGCCGAAGGAAGCCTTGCAGGTAGTCAGGCAGTTGATGGCGGAAGTGGAGGTTGTTGGTGGATGTTTTGTCAGCCTGTGGCACAATGATTCACTGTGTGATTGTGGTCAGTGGCAGGGTTGGCTTAAAGTTTATGATACCTTATATACATTGGCATCAGCAAAACATAAAAAAAACCATGATCCGGTTTTTGAAGCATAGTGAGATTGATTTTGACAAATGGGATGGCTGCATTACGCAAGCCATAAATGGCATATTTTATGGATATTCATGGTATCTGGATATGTGTGCCAGGAGTTGGGATGCCCTGGTCGAAGATGATTACCGGGCGGTGATGCCACTCCCTTACCGGAAAAAGGCCGGCATTAAATATATATTTCAGCCCTTTTTTATACAGCAGCTTGGCGTGTTCAGCACATACAGTTTAACGGAAGACATATCCGCCCGCTTCCTGAAGGCCATTCCCCCTGGCTTCCGTTTTGGGGAGTTCAACATGAACACCTATAATACATTGCCCGGAACACATCCAATGGTTTCCGGGAAGGGCATTACCTATGAATTGGACCTGATTGCCCCTTATGATCAGTTGGCCGGGAAATATTCAAACAATACCCGGCGAAATATCAAAAAAGCTGCCGGGAGCGGTGTTTTTATTACATCACATGGCCGGCCGGAGGAAATCATACATACATTTCGCAGGCACCGTGGTGCAACCAACGTTCCGTTCAAAGAAAAGGACTACCTTGTATTGAAGCATTTGATCTATGCCGGGATCCACAGAAGGATGGTGTCTTTGAAATGCGCCTATTCCGCCACCAATGATTTCTGTGCAGGGGTCGTATTTTTTAAAAGCCACAACAAGTCGGTGTGGTTGTTTTCCGGAGCCACGGAAGAAGCCCGGAAAAACAATGCCATGAGTCTTTTGGTCGATGATTACATCAGGGAACATGCAGGCAAAAACCTGACACTCGACTTTGAAGGGTCTTCGGATGCGAACCTGGCAAGATTTTATCGTGGGTTTGGGTCGGAAGAATGTGTATTTTTGCATATTCGGTTCAACCGCTTGCCGCTATTGGTGAACCCATTACTTAATGCGTACCTTTGTGTACGTAAATATTTAAAATAAGGGGGAAGTCTGATGATTCGTATTTTGGGAAGCACATCTTCATTGCTGAATCAATACATTGCAGAATTGCGCGATGAAGTGATCCAGCGCGACAGTTTGCGCTTTCGTCGCAATATGGAAAGACTGGGTGAAATTTTTGCTTACGAAATAAGCAAAACAATGGAATGGGAACAAAAAGAAGTGGTTACCAGCCTGGGCGTTGCCAATTGTGAAGTTTTAAAACAACAACCGGTAATTGCTACTATATTGCGGGCCGGATTGCCTTTTCACCAGGGTTTGCTGAATGCTTTCGACAAAGCCGAAAATGCCTTTGTATCTGCCTTCAGAAAACATCGTAAGGATGGACGCTTCGATATCAAGGTAGAATATTTATCCAGTCCGTCAGTTCTTGACAAGGTCTTGATTATCAGCGACACCATGTTGGCTACCGGAGCATCTATGGTGTTGAGCTACAAAGAACTTTTGCACAAGGGGAAACCCTCCCATACCCACATTGTATCTATCCTGGGCAGTAATCAGGGCGTGGATTATGTGCGGAAAAACATGCCCGACGACAACTATACCCTCTGGTTGGGTGCCGTAGACGATGAACTGACTGCAAAGGCCTACATTGTGCCCGGGCTGGGAGATGCAGGAGATTTGGCTTTTGGAAGCAAATTATAATGGTTAAGAACAGATTATGCGATTGATCACCACCGTGTTGTTTGAAAATCTGAAGCTGGCCCTGGGTTCCATCCGGACTCATTTGCTTCGTGCTTTGCTGACCGTTTTAATTATTGCAGTCGGGATCATGGCTCTGGTTGGTATCTTAACGGCCATCGACTCCATAAAACTATCTATTACGGAAAACTTTGCCCGGTTGGGTGCCAGCAGTTTCTCGATCCGCAACCGCGAAATGGTTGTTCAGGCCGGTGGTGGAGGTACTTCACGTGTATTTGAGCGCATTTCGTATGACGAAGCCCTTGCCTTTAAACAGCAATTTGATTTTCCGGCGTACGTGTCCTTGTCGGTCTTTGGAACCGGTTCCGCCACTGCGAGGTACCGCTTACAGGAAACCAATCCGAATATACGTGTGGTGGGAAGTGACGAAAATTTCCTGGTTACCTCTGGTGCAGAACTGAGTGCCGGAAGAAATTTTTCGCCGGCAGAGCTTCAGTACGGGGCCGACGTCGTATTGTTGGGATATGATGTAGCCAATACACTCTTCCCTGGCGATTCAGACCCGCTGGGGGCCATTGTCACCATTGCCAACATGCGATACCAGGTGATCGGTGTGCTGGCCAGGCAGGGAACTGGTTTTGGTTTTTCTGAAGACCTGAATTGCATCATCCCCTACATGACGGTGCGACAAAATTTTTCAAGGCCGAATATGAATTACACCCTCAATGTAAGTGCCTACGATATGGAAACCCTCGACGAAGCCATCGGTGAGGCCACCGGGCTGTTCCGGGTCATCAGGGGCGTTCGTTTCGGGGAGCCCAACAGTTTCGACATTGCCAAAAGCGACAATATTGCCCAGGCCTTGATAGAAAACATCCGTTTTGTTACCCTGGCTGCGACCATTATCGGCCTGATCACTTTGATGGGTGCCGCCATAGGCCTGATGAACATCATGCTGGTATCGGTAACCGAACGAACCCGGGAAATCGGTATCCGAAAGGCCCTTGGGGCAACAAAAGCCGTTATTAAACAACAATTTTTATCCGAAGCCATTGTGATCTGCCAGATCGGTGGTGCCGTGGGCATTGTTTTCGGTATTTTGGCAGGCAATGGCATTTCAGTACTGGTGGGCAGCACCTTCATAATTCCGTGGTTATGGGTTATTTCCGGTGTAATCCTTTGTTTCTTGGTTGGCGTGATTGCCGGTTATTATCCGGCGGCGAAGGCATCGAGGCTGGATCCTATTGACGCACTGCGTTATGAGTAGGAAGAGGTGATTGGTGATTGGTGATTGGTTGATTGGTTAATTGGTTGATTGGTGGTTGGGGGTTGTGTTTAGGTACTTTATGGATTAATTACTATTTCTATTATGATAAAGTTAACAAAAATTGTGGCGACGATTTCTGATCGCAAATGCGATGAGGAGTTTATTCAGACCCTGTTTGAGGAGGGAATGGATGTGGTGCGCATCAATACAGCGCATCAAAAGCCCGAACAAACACTTGAAGTTGTAAAAATTGTAAGGAAGGTGTCCAGGAGAATTCCCATTATGGTGGATACCAAAGGGCCGGAAGTGCGCACCAATCAATCAGAAGAAGATGTAATTGTAGAAACCGGACAATTAATCAATGTATCGGGGCATGCGACCAGGGCCTCCAATAAGCAATGCATATATGTCAACTTCCCTGGTTTTGTAAATCATATGGAGGCAGGCAGGCAGATCATGATTGATGATGGAGACATTGCGCTGACCGTGTTGGAAAGGCGCAAGAACCTTTTGGTCTGCCGTGTTGAAAACGGGGGTGTGATCAAGGCGCGCAAAAGTGTGAATCTCCCCGGCACCCTCATTGATTTACCTTCTCTTAATGATAAAGACCTTGAATACATTGATTTTGCCATCAAACATAAACTGGATTTCATTGCCCATTCTTTTGTAAGGAACAAAGAAGATGTGTTGGCCATCCAGGAAATCCTCGACAAGCAAAACAGTTCCATTAAGATCATCGCCAAGATTGAAAACCAGCAAGGCGTGGATCATATTGATGAGATCCTGGAACATGTGTATGGCCTTATGATTGCCAGGGGTGATTTGGCCATTGAGGTGCCGGCCGAACGCATACCGGGTTTACAGGCCAACCTGATTAAGGAATGTATGCGCAGAAAGAAGGCAGTGATCGTTGCCACGCAGATGTTGCACAGCATGATTGAAAATCCGCGGCCAACCAGGGCAGAAGTGAGCGATATTGCCACAGCCGTATTTTCCGGAACGGATGCGGTTATGCTCAGCGGCGAAACCGCTTTTGGGAAATATCCCCTGGAAGCTTTGCGCATCATGACCAAAACACTTAAGGAGGCCGAAAAAAGCAAGACGTTTTACATCGACAGTGAGGTGATGCCCCACGATAATGAAATTTCAATATTCCTGTCAAAAACGGCTGTTCGATCCACACAGCAAATCAATACAAAAGCCATCATCACCGACACCGATACCGGAAAAACCGCTCGTTACCTGTCGGCATACAGGGGCCGGGTGCCTATCTATGCCCAGTGTTACAGTGAACAGGTGATGCGTGAGCTAGCCATAAACTATGGAATAAGGGCCGATTACATGAAACTGGAATTGTCAAAGAAAGAATTTTCGCAGGCTACCTTGATGCATTTGATAGAAAAAGGAGAGATAGGGAATGAAGACCTTATTGCTGTTCTTGCCGGTAATTTCGGTAAAAAAGCAGGCCCTTCTTTTGTGGAGGTCAGCACCGCCGGCAATATGCTGTCTGATCAGAAACCTTGCTGATGGGCTTCAACCCGTGTGATTACCTCCGGTAAGCTCGTAAAAAAAGACCCGGTTCTTCGCTGGCGATCAGAATGACAATGGGATAACCCATTATTCCCATTCAAGTGTGGAGAACAGGTGGCGGATATCCGCTTCAAGAAAAGCGATCACTGGGGCCAGTGAATCGTTGTTGGGTCTGACATTAAAGTAAAGCGCACCCCTTAAAAAATGGTCCAAACTGTCGGTGGCATAAAATTGCAGTGGAGATGCTGCTTCTTTTCCCCTGATTTGATAAAGCATGCCGAACACCCGGTTTTCAGGGTGCATAATGATCTCCTCCCTGATGGCTGTGGCTTTTGGAATATGCCGGTGCACAAAGGTTCGTGCGTCTTCCAGGTACTCCCTTAATTCTTCTGCATTATTTACAGTTTTATAACTCAGGTGGATACGTCCCTTAAAACCGGGAAAAACAATATCGGCCCAGTAGGGCTCGGCACTTTCGCGTGTGTCTGGTACGAAATCAGCATACTTGGGGTATTCCATCCGGTAAGGATATACCGAATCAAAGGCCTGGTATCCCTTGTCGGGGAGGGCAATGCGTAAATAACCCCTGGGCTTTGGCGTGTCTCCCTGGTGGCATGCAGAGGAAAAAGCGATCAAAAAAATCAGGAGAAAGACTCTTTGCATACAATTATTTTTTCAGCTTTACCTTGATGCGCTTGATTCGGCGTTTGTCTACACCCTCAATTTCAAACACGAATTGTTTATAGGTGATTTTAGCCCCTTTGTAAGGGATTTCCTGTTTTATTTCCAGAATCAGCCCGGCCAGCGTATCGGCCTCCCCTTTAATCTCATTGAACACACCATCTTCTGTGCCGGTAATTTTACAGAAATCTTTCAAGAGGGTTTTCCCTTCAAATACAAAGGTGTTTTCATCCAGTTTGGAATAAATGGCTTCTTCCATATCAAATTCGTCATTGATCTCGCCGACGATTTCCTCCAGGATGTCTTCAAGGGTAACAAGCCCAGAAGTACCGCCATACTCATCCACAACAATGGCCATATGGATCTTTTTCTCCTGGAATTCCTTGAGCAGGTCGTTGATGCGTTTGCTTTCGGGAACAAAAAAGGCATTGCGCAATAATTTTTGCCATTGGTAATTACTGCCTTTTTCAAGGTGGGGCAACAGATCTTTGATATACAGGATGCCCTCTACATTGTCGAAGTTTTCGCGGTAAACCGGTATGCGGCTGTATCCGGCCTCCTGGATGGTAAGGATCAGGGCATCGAAGGAGGTGCCATATTCAACAGCCACTACGTCCACACGTGATTTCATGATTTCGCGTACATAGGTGTTCCCGAACCGCACAATGCCCCGCAACAGGTTCTTGTCTTCTTCGGTGGTCGATTCGTCGGTGGTGATCTCCAGGGCATGCGACAACTCGTACATACTCAGATTGGGTCGTTTTTTTTCCATGCGTTTGTCGATGATGCGGGTGGTTTTAACCAGGAGGCTGCTCAGGGGCTGAAACAATTTTCTGAGTACGAGCAAAGGTCCTGCCATGAAAGCCGAAAAACGTTTTGGATGGCGCGAAGCGTAAACCTTGGGCAATACTTCAGCAAACAACAGGATCAGGAAGGTAATCAACGCCACTTGCAAAATAAAAGCCAGGATTGGGTGCAGTTTCATTTCAAAAAATGCCCGGAATACAATCGTAGACAGGATGATGATGGCAATATTGATTACATTGTTGGCGATTAGTATGGTGGCCAGCAGGCGGTTCGGGCGCTCCAGAAGGGACAGGATCTTCCGGTCATTGTTCTTTTGTTGCTTCCTGAAACCATCAATATCGTGGTGTGTAAGGGAAAAGAAAGCAATTTCCGAGCCTGAAACCATGGCGGAAAAAAACAGCAATAATAGTATAGCCCCCAAAACCAGAAGGGCTTCAAAAGAAAAATTCAGGATAAGCGTGTTCAGGAATGCTGCCAGGTACGAATAAGATTCGGGTAATTCTTCCAATGTTGCCTTTTATTCTTTGATTTATACAAAATTAATACAAATTTTGCTGTAAAATAGAAAGAAACAAAATATCTTACAGGTTCTTAGAATGATAAGATGAAACAATCATATATATTTGCTTTTTTCCTGTTGCTTTTATTATGCGGCCGTATGTTTGCCTCCGGCCATGGCGGCCCGGGTGCAAATGTTCCCGATGATCTTGTTTCCGGCCATATTGTTTCGGGCCGTGTAATTGATGCCGGGTCGCATGAACCCCTTGCATTTGTGCACCTGCTGATCAATGATACCCGCACGGGCGGAATGACAGACATCGATGGATTCTTTCAGCTTACCTACCATGAACCTATTTGGATGCTGCAATTGAGTTATGTCGGGTTTGAGACAAAGCAATACTTTCCGGATACAGAAAAAGACCATCATGTAATTGCATTGCATCGAAAACCTGTCGAACTCCGTGAGGTGACCGTATTGCCCGAAGAGAACCCGGCGCACCGGATCATTGAGCTTGCCATTCAAAACCGGGACCTTCATCATCCCGAACGCATGGGTTCTTTTTCGT
>PXAA01000107.1 GCA_003567205.1 Bacteroidales bacterium | reverse complement strand
TACAGGATAAAATATTGAATCCGCGGCTTTCACCACTGGTACGATCATTGCTGCTCCCGGGATTATAGAGGGTGACAGCTGGTTCCACATGGTCGCCTGCAAGATTTACGGCTGAATCACCAGTGCGAAAATTATAGGTAATGCTTCCGGTAGCCGGTAGCACCCTCACGCTTCCATCTGCACCCAGACGATATGGAGGGTTTCCTAACCGGGCTTCCGCTATGCGGCCCACCACAGCCATTTTTACGAGGTATTCTTCGTTATATTCAACAGCAGTGAGTGGCTCTTGTTGGGCAAACAAATGGCCGCTGGCAAAAACCAGGGCCATTAAAAGGGATTGAAAAAAAAAGTAATTACGCATAATTGAACTTTTTAAATTATGTAATTAAACGCTAATTCGGTGGAGGAGATAAAGATATTAATTTTCATACAGAAAATATTTATTCACATTTATTTCTTTCTGATTGATTTTTATATATCAAATTCATGGCGACACATCCGGAGCACCCCTGGCGGAGCCGGACAGGTAAATACGACCACTTTTTCGTTTCCTTTACAATCCATAGGTTTCTGGGGAAACCGGCTGAAGCGTTTCAAAGCACCTTATAAAGACGCACAGGAGCACCTGGAAAGTTATGTATAATGCACAAAAAAAATATTCTTTACCGTAATTGATACAGTAAACCGGTTGTCCTTTTCCTGAGTTTGTCATATTTTCATACTTTTGACAAGGATTCATCAGGGTTTATTCTATGGGAAAAACGTTATTGGTATTAGCCGCTGGTATGGGCACCAGGTATGGCGGGATCAAACAGATCGACCAGATTGGTCCCTCCGGAGAATGCATCATGGATTATTCAGTGTATGATGCCATTGCGTCCGGTTTTGACAGGGTGGTTTTTGTGATCAGACGCAGTTTTGAAAGAGCCTTTCGCGAAAAAGTATTGGATAAAATTAACGACAAGATCCGGACAGATCTTGCTTTCCAGGAATTGGAGAATCTGCCGGCAGGTTTTACTTGTCCGCCGGATCGCAAAAAACCATGGGGGACCGGACATGCCATTTGGATAGCTCGCGATATTATCGATGAACATTTTGCCGTTATCAACGCCGATGATTTTTACGGGAGGGAGGCTTTCCGGGCAATGGCAGAGTATTTCCAATCGATTGGTGCAGGTGCAACAGGGCAATATGCTATGTGCGGTTACCGCCTGGAAAATACGCTTTCTGATCATGGGCACGTGTCGAGAGGCGTATGCAAGGTAAATACATCCGGGAAGCTTCAAAATGTGCAGGAATACACCGCCATACAAAAAAACGCAAACGGGCAAATCATCAGCCAAAAAGAAGCCATTGCCCTGCACCCCGACGATATTGTTTCCATGAATTTCTGGGGCTTTACTCCAGATGTATTTCTGCATCTGGATGAAAAGCTTATAGCTTTTCTCACCAAAAACCTCGATGACCCATCGGTTGAAATTTATATTCCTTTTGTAGTTGATGAACTCATCAGGGAGAACAAGGCGAACGTAAGGGTGCTTCAAAGCAAAGCCAGGTGGTTTGGTGTGACATATAAACAGGACAAGGCGACTGCTGCTGCTTTCATTCGTAAAATGGTCACAGAAAACATATATCCGGAAAAATTGTGGTAACAACCGATGTTTAAAATCCAAAACGATGAGTAACAAATTGATGATCATTGCAATGTTCTTTATGTTTTTTCTGCATAGCAGTTGCGCTGTACTTTTTGAACAACCGGCCTCCCGGCCCCCCGATGGCATATATAGAAGCGATGTGTTTGAGGGGATCACACAGGAAATATATGTTGAATCCGAACACAATGACATCATCATCTACCCCCTGGTGAAAACCGGTCAGAAATTGTCAATACACGAAGAAATTGCCCCACTGAGTCTAACGGCCAAAACAGGGCAAACTCCCGAATATGGTAATATCCGGCTTGTTCAACCCAGTTTTGACCTGGACCTGATGACCTTCCCGGTAAAATTCAGGCCAGGTACTTCTTTATTTCCCGAGCAATTGAATTCCGGCATAAATGGAGCCCTTTATGTTGGATACAGGCGGGATCTGTACAAGCTGAATTATTCCACGACATTGGCTGACAAACATGTGATGCAAACAGGCCATTTCGGATATTCCATTGGTGTATTTACAGGGATTGGTGCAACCTATATTACGCCATTTGTAACCGATCATCATACAGAGAAAGAATACGATGGAGTGGTTTGGAGCAATGGATTGGCCGGCATTATAGCGGTTAACCAGTTTACAGTGGGTTTGGGCATTGGCTGGGATTATTTGACTGATACAAACAAAAGCCATTGGATATATCAAAAAAAGCCCTGGCTGGGCATTGCCATTGGCATTAACTTGAATTAATGAAAAAACAGTACCCGAATATTATCCTGATCAGTGGAACAGGCAGCAATGTCGGAAAAACGACACTGAGTTGCCGCATTATAGAGAAATTTGTCCATTTGGGCATTGTTGCCGTAAAAATTACACCACACTGGCACCCGCAGCCCGACAACATTTCGGTTTTGCTCAGAGAAGACAATTTGTTGATCATACGCGAAAAGAACCTCAACAGCAGAAAAGACAGTTCGCGAATGTTACGTAGCGGGGCAAAACGTGTCTATTATGTCCAAAACATCCACGACAAAGGCCTTTTAAGGGCGTTTCCCAGCATTATGAAAGAACTCGGATCCGATCAGCCTATGATCATAGAATCAGCCGCCCTGGGGCAATTCATCCGGCCGGCAGTCCATTTTCACATCACCCGCCTGTTTGCAACAACCCACAAACTTCAGAACACTTCAATTCCGGTAGATCATCTCATTTCCTTCGACGGGGAAGCATTTGATTTTGATCTGAACAGGATCCGCTGGGAAAACAATGCATGGGTTCTAGATACACATGAAAAAAAACCACCACATGAGAAATCCCTTTAAAAATGCAGGAAGTATTAAAAACAATATTCTCACCCTTACGCCCCGCGAAACCGCTGAGGCCGTCCAGAAAGGTGCGCTTTATGTAGATCTGAGGGAAACCGACTTCTCAGACTATAAAATCCCGGATGTTCCGGATATTTTTCTCCTTCCCTTGTCTATGTTTAAAAAAGCATGGCGCAAGCTACCCAAAGACAGATATCTTATCCTGGCCGATTCATCAGGCCTGAAAAGCAGGCAATCTGTCAACTTTCTGAAAGAAAATGACTATAAAAAAGTGGCCCAAATGGCCGGCGGTTTTCTTGAGTGGGAGCGGGATGGGTTACCTGTCAGGGAAGATATCGATGAACGTCTTACCGGAGCATGTGCCTGCCAGCTCAAACCCCGCGACCGGCTGAAAAAATGACGTAAAATTACGTTATTTAAAAAAATATGACGTATATTTGCGTCATAAATTCATTGATCTATGAAGATAGAATCATTTGACAAGAATTTGCAAGAAAAATCAACCATGTTCAAGGCATTGGCCCATCCGGCCAGGTTGGCTATTTTAAAATATCTTGCAAGTATTAAGACCTGTATTACCGGCGACATTGACATGGAAATCCCGCTTAGCCGGACCACTGTGAGCCAACATTTAAAGGAACTCAGGGACGCATCACTGATAAAAGGCACAACAGAAGGTGCAAAGCGGAAATATTGTCTTAATCCTGAGCGGATCAAGCAATTGCGGGCAATGTTTGATGAATTGATGATTGATATAGATACAGGGGAATCTAACTGCTAAAATATTTCAAAATGAATATATTGATTCTTTGCACCGGGAATTCATGCCGAAGCCAAATGGCCCATGGTTTTATGGAATCTTTCGACAAAAGATTGACAGTCCGTTCTGCCGGAACCGAAGCTTCCGGAAAACTCAACAAGAAGGCTGTTGCCACCATGAAAGAAATTGGCATCGACATCAGTCACCATACCTCCGACCCGGTTGATAAATATCTTAACGAAGAGTGGGACTATGTGATTACCGTATGCGGGGGCGCCAATGAAAACTGTCCTGCTTTTATGGGCAAGGTAAAACACCGCCTGCATATTGGCTTTGACGATCCGTCGCATGTTACCGGTACCGGGGAGCATATCCGGAGCGAATTTATCCGCATACGCGACGAAATCAAGACAGGTTTTTTAAAACTGTATAAAGAAGAAATTAAACCCCGGATTAACCAATAAAATTATCCAATGACAGATCCAATCAAAAAAGTTGTAATTCCTGATAAGCCTAAAAAGACCATCGGTTTTTTTGAAAAATACCTCACTATTTGGGTGGCCTTAGGTATCCTTGTGGGTATCGGATTAGGACATTTTATAGGAGATGGTATTACTATTATCAGCAGCATGGAAATCGCCCGGGTAAACATACCGGTGGCCATCCTGATATGGCTGATGATCTATCCCATGATGCTGCAGGTGGATTTCTCCAGCATCAAGAAAATTAGGAAAAAACCCAGGGGAGTAGTCTGGACCCTGATTATCAACTGGGCCATCAAACCCTTTACCATGGCATTTTTTGCATGGATATTTTTTGATAAACTGTATTCAGCCTGGATAGATCCTGCATTGACCGGTGAATACATTGCCGGGGCCATTATTTTGGGGGCAGCCCCCTGCACTGCCATGGTGTTTGTATGGTCATATCTCACCGATGGTGATCCGAATTACACCCTGGTACAGGTTTCAATAAACGATTTGATAATCCTGGTGGCATTTATTCCCATCGTGGGCTTACTATTGGGTATTACAGACGTTATCATTCCTTATGATACGCTGGTGGCCAGTGTGGTCATATTCGTTGTGGTGCCATTGGTTGCGGGAGTCATCACACAGCGTATTTTGTTGCGATCAAAAGGGGTGGAGTGGTTCAAGAAAGAGTTTCTGCCCAGGCTTAAGCCTGTTAGTATTTTGGCACTTCTAATTACGCTTGTACTGCTTTTTGCATTTCAGGGGCAAAACATCCTCAACAATCCACTGATTATCCTGTTGGCGGCCGTACCTTTGGTGATACAAACCTATTTTATTTTTTTCCTCGCCTGGTTCGGCGGAAAGAAGCTAAAACTAAAGCATGCAGTATGTGCCCCGGCCGCAATGATCGGTGCCAGCAACTTCTTTGAGCTGGCAGTTGCCGTGGCCATCGCACTCTTTGGATTGCAATCGCCTGCAGCCCTGGTTACCGTGGTGGGTGTATTGGTGGAAGTGCCTGTAATGCTGTCGCTGGTGGCATTTGCCAACAGGAACAAATATTGAACTCCTGACAGCAGAATAGAGTAGGGGGAAAATAATCCGTTTGTCATGCACGGCACACAAAAAAAGCCCCCCACATGTTTTGTGGAGGGGCTTTCAAGATGTCAAAAGGATGATCTATGACAGTTTCACATCGGCCGCATTCATACCTTTTCTGCCTTCTTTCAGCTCAAAGGTTACTTCGTCGCCTTCACGGACCTGATCGATCAGACCGGTGGCGTGTACGAAAAATTCTTCTTCTGTTTCGTGATCCTTGATAAATCCAAATCCTTTAAGTTCATTAAAGAACTTTACTGTTCCAGTTTTCATAAAAATTAATGATTTGATTGAATAAATGAATTGAAATACGCTTGCTTTGAAATAAAACGATTAGCCGGGAAGGTTTATCAGAAATCAAATGGGGCGGAGATCAATTCGGGTTACTTTAATTAATGCGCCACAAAGGTAACATAAAAAAGAACGACTTTACAAAAAAACTTTATTATCTGTTTTTTTATTCCATTAAAATTGAGGCGATGTCGGCGGCAATGCCAGCTCCAATTGCTGTGCAATAAGCTGCATGATCGGGCACATGAAAATGCACATCATATATTTTTTCCAACTCCCTGAATGTTTTTCGGGCTTGTGGGATATCCACAAGTTTACCCGATAAAACAATGTCCTTATCCATTTCTGTACGGGCGGCAAAAATGGCCATCATGCCCACAACCTGGTAAACCATATTGAGTATTCCCCTGCACAAATCTTCCTTGCTGGCCTGATCACTCATTTTGCCAAAATTGGATGCGGTGATTGTGCTGGGGAGGTTTTCGATATCGATATGCGAAATATCGCCAACACTGAGGTCTACATTTTCGAGCCGTCCTTTTGAAGCCGCTTCAATAATGTTGTCGACATGTGTGAGGTTGGCCATAATTTTCGATAAGCCAGAAATGGTGCCACCACCCACACCCGTGCCACCCAAATGTTTAATGCATTTGCCATGGGCTTTTACATAAGCAGTGCCCGTACCCATACTGACAATGATTGCCTTCTTCAGGCCCGAAAGGAAGAGCCCGCCATAGCCCAATGCCCTGAATTCATCCACCTTTTTAATAGGCAGGCCCAACAGGCTGTCTTCCAGGAACGAAGCACCTACGCCAGTGACCATTACTTTTTGGATATCTCCGAAAACCAGTTTATTGGTATTTAAAAATTTTCCCAGGGCTCCTGAAGCAGAAGCCACAGGGTCATTGGCTTCCACTGTAAGTGGTTTGATGATTTTCCCGTTGTGTGTACCTACAATCTTGGTGGTACTGCCCCCAAGATCAATTCCGATGGTCATCATGGCAATATACTGTTTAATCAACTGACAGGCCCATGGCCAGCAGGTCTGCGATATGCAGGGTTTTCATTGGTAATTCGTGTTTGTCGATATAGCCCTGCAGATGCATCAAACAAGATGATTCTGTAGAAACAATATACTCAGCTTTTGTATCCAGGGCATGCTGTACCTTTTGCTCAGCCATGGCAGTGGAGATGGCTTCGTGTTTTACTGAAAAAGTGCCGCCAAATCCACAACACACATCACTGTCTTTCATCTCAACGATTTCCAGGCCACCTACTCTTGCAAGCAGACGGCGGGGCTGATCGGTTAAACCATACTCACGAAGTGCAGCGCAGGCATCGTGGTAAGTTATCCTGGCATCAAAACGAGCACCCAGGTCTTCCACCTGCATGATATGTATCATGAAATCAGTGAATTCATATATTTTTTTTGTCAGTTGGTTGTTCTCATTGTGCAAAGACGAATTGTAAAACATTTGCGGATAGTAATTCCTTACCATCCCGACACAGGAGGCAGAGGGCCCTACCACATAATCATACGCCAAAAAATCTTTAATAAACTTAATCCCCAGATGTTTGGCTTCTTCCCAGAAACCGCCGTTAAAGGCCACTTGGCCGCAACATGTTTGTGCCGGATTGTACTCAAATTGCATATGGGCTTTGCCTAACTCGTCTGCTTTTTTCAACACCTTAATCATATTAAAACCGGTGCCTGGGTAAAGCTGGTCAATAAAACACGGAATAAAAAGACCTGTAGTCATAGTCCGGCTATTTTAAATCCTGGCTGCTTCGTTGCCGCAAAGCCTCAAAAAGTATTACTCCTGTGGCCACAGAAACATTCAGGGAGGAAATCTTTCCTCTCATCGGGATGACAGCTGTCTGATCAGCCAACTTTCTGGCCGCTGCTGAAACTCCTCTGTCTTCAGCCCCCATTACCACCGCCAACGGTTTTGTCAAATCCTGAGCATACAGGCTTTGGCGCCCTTTATCATCCAATGCCAGGACCATAATCCCGCATTCTTTTAAAAAAGTAATGCATTGCAATATATTTGCTTCCCTGCAAACTGGAATCCTCGACAAAGCGCCTGCCGATGCCTTGATGGCATCCGCAGTTACTGTAGCGCTTCCCTTTTCCGGCAAAATCAGGGCATGAGCCCCGGCACACTCTGCCGATCTGGCCACTGCACCCAGGTTCCTTACATCCGTAATGCCGTCCAGAATGATTAGCAAAGGTGTGTTCCCGTCTTCAAAAATACCCGGCAGCAAATCTTCCAGTGAATGATAATCAATAACAGGTAAATAGGCAATAACGCCCTGGTGGTTCTTGCGCGTTATCCTGTTGAGCCGTTCGGCGGGCACATGCTGAAAAGGAAGTTTCATTTTCCGTATAAGAGAAAACAAACGTTGAAAATTATCCCCCTGAAGGCCCCTCTGAATAAGCACCTTTTCAGGCCTTTTGCCACTTTCCAGGCTTTCAAGCAACGGCCGTATGCCAAAAATATATTCTTCCAAAATTATGTACGTTAATAAATCAAAGGTCGTAAAAATATTTCATTCCAAAGACCAGTTGATCGCCTCCTCCCCACGTGTCTTCAATAAATTATTGGTGGCTGAAAAATGACGGCATCCGAAGAACCCGCGGGCTGCCGAGAAAGGAGAGGGGTGGGGTGCTTGCAGGATATGGTGTTTGCCATTGTCAATCATCGACGCTTTTGCTTGCGCATAACTGCCCCATAATAAAAAAACCAGCCTTGAGCGTTTTTCTGATAACACCCGTATTGCGGCATCGGTAAACTGTTCCCATCCTTTATTCTGGTGCGATCCGGGCTGCCTTGCCCGTACCGTCAATGTCGCATTGAGTAATAATACACCCTGTCTGGCCCACGATTCCAGGTTCCCGTGCGGAGGAACCGGCACTTCCAAATCGTCATGCAACTCCTTAAAAATATTGACCAGCGATGGGGGCTTGGTGATACCTTTATTGACGGAAAAGCAAAGGCCATGCGCCTGTCCCGGCCCATGATAGGGATCCTGGCCCAAAATAACCACTTTTACCTTTTCAAAGGGGGTGTGGTTAAAGGCCGAAAAAATCCGGGAGCCCGTCGGATATATCCGGTATTTCTTTTTCTCTTCAAGCAGGAATTTTTTTAATTCCAAAAAATAGGGTGCGGCAAATTCATCCTGCAACACTTTTAACCAACTTTCATCTATTTCCGGTTTCACCTTTGTTTCACTCATAGGACACAGAGCCTTTAAAATGATTGAAAAAATCCGGATGGCATCAATAATGACGGTCAATCCACCGGACAAACTCATTGATATCCAATCCGCCGAAAAAAGCCGAGCTCATAAATAAAAAGCAACGGTTCTTTACCGGCATTTGATAAAGGGCCTGTTGCAATTCATCTTTGCTGGTATATACCTTCATGCCGTCTTTGTTAAAACCCCTGGTCACGTCACCCGGTTTCAGCTGCGGCAACTTTTTTAATGACAGTGCATGGGGACTGTAAAACACAATGGCCTTATCGGCAAGATCCATACTTCCACGGTATTCTGACAGAAACTCTTTGCTTAGACTGCTGTAGGTATGCAATTCCATACACGCGACAATCTGTTTGCGGGGATACTGTTCCCTGACCGCTTCGATGGTTGCTTTCAGTTTGGAAGGGGCATGGGCAAAGTCGCGGATAACAGTTGTGCCATTGCGGTCAAACATCATTTCCATCCGTTTACTGGCCCCTTTGAAGGACTGAATGGCCTCATAAAACATTTGATCTGCTACACCCAACTGTTGTGTAACCATCCTGGCTGCATTTATATTAAGCAGGTTATGTTTGCCAAACAATCGCAAGGGAACAGCTTGTTCTCCGGCAATAATACAGGTCCGGCCATCCCGTATTTCGTATCCAGGCAAACCGTAGGGGTACAGGCATATACTTCCGGAAGCTTCTTCGGCACATAGTTTTTTTAGCTCCTGATCCGATTCATAATAAATCAGCTTTCCGTTATCTTCAATACAATGAATGAACTTTCTGAATTGCTCCAGGTAATCATCAAAGGTTTTATACACATTAATATGATCCCATGCAATGCCACTTATCACAGCAATATGTGGTTTGTATATATGGAATTTCGGACGCAGGTCTGTCGGAGCACTGGGATATTCATCCCCTTCCATGACCATAAAAGGGCTATCATCAGACAATTTTACCATCACGTCAAAACCCTCCAGCTGGGCACCTACCATATAATCTGTTGCAATCCGGTTTCTTTGTAAAACATGCAGGATCATTGAAGTGATGGTGGTTTTTCCATGGCTGCCACCAATTACAATGCGTGTTTTATTCTTTGCATGTTCGTAAAGAAATTCGGGGTAGGAAAATATGGGCAAGCCCAATGACTGCGCTTTCAAAAGCTCAGGATTTTTGGCCTTCGCATGCATGCCGACGATCACGGCATCGAGGCCTTTGTGTATCTTTTCGGGGAACCAGCCTGTTTCGTCAGGAAGCAAAGCATGCTGCGACAAACGTGTCCGGGCAGGATCAAAGATCTCATCATCCGAGCCCGTCACCTGGCAGCCTTTTATACTCAGGGCAATTGCCAGATTATGCATGGCACTGCCACCAATCGCTATAAAGTGAGTCTGCATAAAACCTATCGAATTGCTTTGCTGGGGCAAAATCCAGGCGTAAAGATAAGGCTTTTTGCATACAGCCTTCACACCATGGCTTACTGAAATAGTGTAGCGGTATTGTTTTTGTATATTTGCATATATTCGTATACTTTTATTTGAATGAATGCAACAACATAAAATGAAGTTATTTTCTGTTATCGCTGAGAATTTCAAAATGGATGGCGGGGCTTGTTTTGGGGTGGTTCCAAAAACAATCTGGGAAAAATTCGTGCAAGCGGACGAAAAGAATATGATTCCACTGGCTTCACGTTGTTTGCTGGCAGACACCGGCAAAAGGCGAATCCTTGTGGATGTGGGCATGGGCGACAAGCAAAGCGAAAAATTTTTCAGTTATTATCACTTGTTTGGCAATGACAGCCTGGAAAAATCCCTGGCCATACATGGCTACAGGCCTGAACAAATTACCGATGTGATTATTACACATCTTCATTTTGATCATGTAGGTGGCGCAGTTAAATGGGCTGAAGATGGCAAGACACCGGTTCTTGTATTTCCCAATGCCACGTATTATTGTTCCAAAAAACAGTGGGATACGGCCATGCAGCCAAATCCAAGGGAAAAAGCATCTTACTTTGAAGAAAACCTTTTGCCCCTTTACAATAGCGGACACCTTGAATTTATTCATGAGGAAGGTTCTTTTTGCGAAGGGATATATTTAGAGATCAAAAACGGGCATACAGAAGGGCAGCTGGTTCCTGTATTTGACCATAATGGTCGAAAACTCGTGTTTATGGCCGACTTTATCGCCTCTGTTGGAAACATTCCCCTGGCCTATATTCCCAGTTTCGACATCGATCCGGTGCTGTCCATGAAAGAAAAGGAGGAATTTCTGAACAGGGCGGTGGAGGAACAATATGTGTTGTTTTTTGAACATGATTACGACAATGAATGCTGCACCCTCACCAAAACACCAAAAGGCATCAGGGCCAAAGACACTTTCACCCTTGAAGCCTTTAAAGCAGGCCGGTTTTAAACATTTATCCGCTTCCACTTATGATAGACATAGCGATCAAATATCAGGAACAATTCAAAACCATGACACCGGAGTCTGTGTTGCAGCTAATTATGGAGTCCCACCCTGGGAAATTCGTTTTTTCCTCAAGTATGGGCACCGAAGATCAGGTGATCACTCATATGTTGACAGAAATCACCGGGAAGCCCCCTATATTCACATTGGATACAGGCCGGCTGTTTTATGAAACTTATGATTTGATTGATAAAACCAATAAGCGTTACGGAATCAGCATCCGGGTAATGTTTCCGGATACAAAACTGGTCGAAGAAATGGTCAACAGCAAAGGGCTTAACCTGTTTTATCACAGTATTGAGGCCAGAAAGCAATGTTGTCACGTAAGGAAAATAGAACCGTTGCAACGGGCGCTAAAAGGCCGTGATATATGGATTACCGGATTGCGACGCGAACAGTCGCCTACCAGAAAGGATCTTCAATTGGCCCAATGGGATGCAACCAACCGGATCATTAAGGTCAATCCGCTGCTGGAATGGACAGAAGAACAGGTATGGAATTACATCAATACCCACAATGTACCCTATAATACGCTACACAACAAAGGCTATCCAAGCCTGGGTTGCCAACCCTGCACCAGAGCCATAATGCCAGGCGAAGACATCCGTGCCGGCCGGTGGTGGTGGGAGCAACCACAAAGCAAAGAGTGTGGTCTGCATCTGTCTGAAAAAAAAGAATAGTTACTTTGGGGGGATCAGATCATTTTCGACCATCACACCGCCATCCACAGTTATGATACTGCCAGTAATCCACGACGCCTCCTCCGACAGCAGATACTGAACCATTCCGGAAATATCACCGGGTGAGCCAATGCGGCCCAGCGGGTAGCGTGGGCGTGCTTTTTCAAGCATGGCTTCATATGCATCATTATCTTCCACCACTTTGTTATCCAGATGTATATTTGTTCTAACAAGGCCAGGGTTTACAGAGTTTACACGGATATTATACGGTCCAAGATCCCCGGCCAGAAAGCGGGTCAGCATATCCAACCCGGCTTTTGACACCGAATAGGCAACACTGGTTCCCGGCTTTAGCCCTGCCACAGATGATATGTTTATAACAGAAGCCCCTGACGCATTGCGCAACAAGGGCAAGAGAGCCTTTGTAAGCATATATGGCCCGGTAAGGTTAACATCCAGGGTAAAACGCCAGTCATCCACGCTGATTGTCTCCAGCGTACCTTTGGTGAGAACCCCCGCATTATTTACCAGACCGTGCAAGACCCCATACTTATTATTGAGCTGGTCGTAAATGGTTTGCACTTCGGCCTGACTGGAAATGTCAGCCTTATAAAAATCGACCTTTCCGGCAAGGTGCGGCATTTCATTCAGGGCCCTGTCTATTTTGCCTTGGCTGCGGCTGATTGACACCACCTGGTGCCCTTGTTTATTCAGGTCATTTACAATGGCCAATCCGATACCGGAACTGCCACCACTGATCAAAAAAAATTTTTTCCTCATAATAAAGATTTTTATAGAAACAACAGCCCCTTGGCAACATTTGCCAATATAAACAATTATGTGTAATTGATGTCGTTCCCAGGTATAAACGGTTGAAAAAACCTATTTTTGTGCTATTTAATAACCGCTTCAAAATACAAGGGCTATGAATTATGTTATACTCAGAACCTTGCTCGCTTCATGGCTGTATTTGTTATTCCTTATAACGGTTCCGGAAATATTAACCGCCTCTGATGAAACAGTAAGCCCCGGAGAAACAGAAAATGAAGAACAGGGCCCATGGACATATTCAGCTTTTTTGAGCCAGCAACTCAACCAGGCATCGTTCAGCAACTGGGTGCAGGGGGGTGAAAACAGCGTGGCTTCTACATCAGTGGTTCGACTCAGTGCCAACCTGAAGCAAAAGAATTTTTCGTGGGAAAACCGGCTGAACATGGCCTTTGGCCTGATTAAAACCGAAGATAAACCTTTGAGAAAGTCTGAAGACTACATCCACCTGATATCAAAAGCAGGACGGGAAGTATCCCCCCACCTGAGCACCTCATGGCTGGGCGAATTCAGGAGCCAGTTTTACAAAGGATACAATTACCCCAACGACAGTGTGGTGGTATCCCGGTTTATGGCCCCTGGCAATCTTTCCCTGTCTCTTGGAATAGACTACAAACCATGGGAATTTTTATCCATCTTCCTTTCTCCTGCATCAGGAAAATTCACTTTTGTAAGGGACCAGCAATTGGCCAATAAAGGGGCTTATGGTGTAAGGCCTGCCGAATATGATGATGATGGCAACCTGGTCAGAGAAGGCAGCAAGCTGAATGCAGAATTCGGGGCTTTGATCAGCATCATGTTCAGTAAGGAAGTATTCGAAAATATAGAGATTGATTCGAGGCTAAACCTGTTTAATAACCTGATAGACAGCGACAGAAGCAACCGAAAGAACACTGACATCGACTGGGAAACATCCGTCAATATGAAAATTAACCGGTATATAACAGCCAGTTTCCTGGTCCGCATGCTTTACGATCATGATACACCCATTCCGGTTGAGGCTGCTGATGGCAGCGATGCAGAGGAGTACACCCGGAAAATGCAGATCAAACAGATATTTGGCCTGGGCCTTTCGTTCCGCCTGCAATAACGACAGATATTTTATTCTACGCGGTAAACAGGAAACCAATCTTGTTCTTTCAACAGATAATCAAAGCCGGGCTCCTGTACCAGGCCAATATCAGATAATGGTTCCAGGGCCAGGACCAGGAAGTTGCTGTGCAATTGTTGTGTCGGTATATATATATATTGTTCATGACGTACCGAAATATCAACAGGGGTTTTCAAAGGTTTTTCCGGCCAATCAAATTGCATGGGCCTGAAATTCCATCCGAAAACTTCTGCACCGGCGGGCATGTTATTCAGGCTCAACAGATCGTGCAATTCCACCCATTTCATCAATCGTTCATCCATGCGCGGGATCAGATAGCCACGTGGCCGTTCTACTTGTAAAACAGGTTCCACCAGTGGCTTATAGCGTTCAACTACAACCAGCGTATCTTCTCCTGTAACAGATGATTTTAACGGCAGCATCAGTACTTCGCCGCTGGAAACATATTCTGTTTGAATGGCCACCCAATCTTCTGCAAGCCCTTTATTGAGGTCATTTCTGGCGGTATTAACCATATCCGTTACTATATCGGTTTGCAAATACAAAAAATGCAGCAAACCCTTCATGGTTTCCAGTTGTACTTGACTCCTGCGCTCCAGTGCTTCTTTAAACCCATCGCGTCCGTTGATCCCTTCAAATATAAATGACATGGTATTCAGAATACCAAACCCCTGCCTGCCATCGTCAAAATGCGTAGAGGAGTACCTGGTAATGCCTTCGGTTGGAGGTGGTCCAACAATATAATTATGAAAACTGTATCCATGGTCAGACAGATGTACTTTTATGGCCGCCAGGACCTTTTCCAGGCTGAAAATACGGATATCTTTTTCAATATTTATGTTTGTATTGACTCCGACCTGCATATCAAAGTTTTTATAGCCGCCAAATTCAGCCCATGATTCCCTGTAGGGCTGGTATTCGTGAACATCAATGGTTACATGGGGCAACCATCCCCTGAATAAACCATGCAGGGCTCTTGTTTCCGGAGCTTCCTGTACAAGATGGTCGCGATTCAGATCAAGGTTTATGGCATTGCGACGCTGGTTCAACTCGCCGCCATCGGGGTTAACCTGTGGTACGATCCATATTTCCATATTATCAAGCAAATAATCCAATAAGCCATTGGCAAGATCCCGGATCAACAACAAAGCCCCTTCTTTGCCTGCCTGCTCATTGCCATGCTGCTGGGCAAACAACAAAACCCTGAGTTTTTCTGCTCCCGGTGTTTCATCAATTTTTGCAGCTTTTACAACAATCAAATCCCTGCCCTCCACCGATTGGCCAAATATGTCAGTTTCCAGGATTTTACTTTGCCTGGCTGCTGCGAAACAAAAATTCATAATCTCTTCATGCATCGACGGCATCGAAAAACCCGTCGATTCTGCAGGTGTCTGCATAGTTTGGCTTGCGCATGCGGTGAAAAATTCCGCCAGGAATAACAAAACCAGTATGCGGACGCAAGTGTTTATTGTATTATTTTTCATTTGGCTCTGCTTCTTAATGATTCAATGACTGTGTTAATTTTTAATTCCAGCGAAGATTCTCCGTCAATCCACAGGATGCTGTATCCTTTCTTTTCCATTCGCCTGAACCATGTTACTTGCCGCTTTGCAAACTGATGGATGGCGGTATTGAGCTTCCGGAACATCTCTTCATAGGAAATATCACCCAGTATATAACGGGTCAAATAACGGTATTCAAGGCCATAAAACATCAGTTGTTCCGGTTTGATGCCACGATCCAGCAAGCTTTTCACCTCACCAACCATGCCATCGGCCAACCTTTGTTCAAGCCGGCGGGTAATACGCTGGCGAAGTGCTGACCGTTCAAACCAAATGCCAAAGATTTGCGGGTTTACTGTGGGGTAGTTATATGATTTATCCTTCTGTTCTATCTCAAAACTGGCAATTTCAATGGCCCGTATCAGGCGTTCCCTGTCAGTTATATCAGTAATATTGTGTAAGGTTTTCAGCCGGACAAGCATAGTTATCAGATCTTTCATTGATATGGGTTCAAGTTGCTTCCGCAATTCCGGGTTTTCCGGTACTTTTTGAAGCCTGTAGCCCCCGATGGCAGCTTCTAAATACAGACCGGAGCCTCCACAGAGTATTGGCTGTTTGTTGCGTGATATGATTTGCCTGTAAGCGTCCAGAAAATCATGCTGGAATTCATACAGATTGTATTCATACCCCGGATCTGCGATATCAATCAGGTGGTAAGGCACCATGTTACCATCCACCAGAAAGTCGCCCAGGTCTTTTCCGGTACCCAGGTTCATTCCCCTGTATACCTGCCGCGAATCAGCACTGATGACCTCCCCGTCAAGGACAGTAGCCAGCCCGGCAGCCAGAGACGTTTTCCCGGTGGCAGTGGGGCCGGTGATGACCAGCAAAGTTTTTTGGTCTGAAGCACTCATGACAGGTCATTTTTTTGATATGCCGTTTCAATGCCTTGCAACAGACGGCGCAATTTATCGAGCAATCCAACAGGAGTGGCGCTAAAATCCAATGCCTGCAATTGCCGGACCCCGCGAGCAGAAAAACCACCCTCAAGATATGGATTTTGTTTATTATCGGACAATGTATCCGGATAAAAATGTTTCAAAAAATCCATTAAGCGTTCTTCATCGGATCCATCCAACGGGTTGTGTTTAGATTTCAGAAATTGCAGAATGCGCAGTCCGTCAAATTTTTGATGGCATGCTTTGATAAACCGTGATACCGAAGCCGCATTGCGCCGCAGGGATTCAAAAGGGTCTTCTTCACCGGACTGCGCTTTCAGGAATGCTGAAATGGATGTATTTACATGATCGTTATACAGCACAGGAAACATATCATACGTGGCTTTTACCTGGTCAAACAGAATATGGCTGTAAACCGGGTACGAATCCCAATAACCCTTGCTGCCCTTGATTAAGGCAGGACCGGTACCAAAAAATACGCGATCGGAAAACCGGGTTCCCGGGTACACCAGGTGGGTATTGAAATTGCCTATCCATCCGGCTTTTCTTAGTTTTTGTAAAAAATAAAAATCTTCGCCGCTTTTTTTTGCCGTAATGCCCCCGATCTTACGGTAGCTTTTAACTGTCAGGGCAATGGCAGAACCCAGGGCAGTAAAACTGTATGGGGAGGCAATGCGCCACATATTGATGACATAGTAACGCATATAAATCTCATAGCGGAGCATAGCCCGGTCAAGGGTCTCATTGCCGGTCAAACAATGGAAATAAGGGTTTGACAAAGCCAGCGCATGCGGGTGACATGCAAAAAAACGATACACCGAATCCAGGTAGCCCTCATCGAAAAGAGTATCCGCATCCAAACTAATTATGATGTCGTCCGGTCTGGCGATATGGTTGATCGCTTCCATCAAAACCTTTCTGGCCTGCCCGACACCTGTGTTTTTCTTTGTCCATCCTTTGCCCGGACTGCTGTAATCGAGAATATGCAGATTCGGTACCGGTAAAGCCTGAAGATAGGACAGGGTTTGTTGGTTATTCCGGCAAACATGCTGATTTTGGGGATCCGTCCACCATGCATCAGGTTGGTTTACACAAATCCATAACTCAACACCTGAAGCCGGTTCTGATAGCAACCTGTCTATGGTATGAGGGAGCCACTCTGCCTCATTCATAGAAGGTATAGCCACATGAATCGCTAATGATTTCATTCCCCGGCAGGGCTTTCATCAAACCTCCATCGGATCCTGTTTCTTCAAAAAAGCAGCAGTGATCAATGAAAAGATAAAGCCAAAAAAGGTATACGACAACAAGTTGCTGAATAACATCAGCAATGGGTTCACTAACTTTCTGACCAGATCAATCTGTTGGTCGGAGGCGTTTGGATCTAATTCCAACACTTGAACCTCTGCAAGGTCTCTTAATCGCTCCAAAGCATCCGGGGCAAGAAATTTGTAGAAAATATAGAAAAACACACCACTGATCAGTGCTGCAAAAAACGCTGTCAACGTGCCAAATCCCAAAGCGCGTCCATAGTTTATGAAGCCACCGCAATATTCGTCCCGAAACCGGATCGTCCCCAGAACAATCCCTGCAAGTAAAATAACATAGCCAATGTAAGAGATCCAGCTAACTGAATGAAGGTCAGCCAGGTACATAATAAGGCCAAGCAAAATAAGTCCAACGGCAGTAATTACCCCGTACTGGAGTGCCGGATTGAACATTCCATCTTTTTTGTTTTCCTGTACGTTTTCCATGATGTGTCTGATTAGATAAAAATAGTTATACAAACAAAAATAATAATTTACTGCAGGAATCAGTCCGTGTTCTGGTAAATTTTTATTATTGCTTTGACAACAACGATAAATTTCTTAATTTTGCCCTGGGTAAGTCTGGTACGACCAGCTCCCGCTGAATTCCCCCAGGACCGGAAGGTAGCAAGGGTAGGCGGTCGTAGCGGTGCGATACCAGATCTTACCCGTTTTTACTAAAAAATCATTGCATGAAATTTTTTATTGACACAGCCAACCTGGATCAGATCCGGGAGGCAATGGACCTTGGAATACTGGATGGCGTAACCACCAATCCTTCATTGATGGCAAAAGAGGGTATCCGCGGGGATGATAATATCCGGAAACATTATGTCGACATCTGCAATATCGTGGATGGCGATGTAAGCGCTGAAGTTATTGCCACAGACTTTGAGGGCATGATTCGGGAGGGGCAGGCGCTCGCAGCACTGCACCCTCAAATCGTGGTGAAAATCCCGATCATTAAAGAAGGTGTAAAGGCCATAAAATATCTGTCGGCAAAAGGGATCAAAACCAATTGCACCCTGGTCTTTTCTGCCGGACAGGCGATATTGGCTGCCAAAGCAGGCGCCACATATGTGTCTCCTTTTATCGGACGCCTTGACGACATCTCCACCGATGGTATTGAACTGGTTGCACAAATCGTCGACATATACCGGTATTATGATATTGATACCCAGGTTCTTGCCGCCAGCATTCGTCACACCATGCACATCATTCAATGTGCGGAGGTGGGTGCCGATGTGGTGACTTGTCCGCTGGATCCCATCCTCGGACTGCTCAGGCACCCCCTGACCGACATCGGGCTGGAAAAGTTTCTAACCGACCACAACAAACAGTAGCGCATACCAATTAAAAGCATGCAATTCTGGGTTTTTTATGTTAACTTCGTTGTAGATTGATTAACAATTTATACGCAATGAAAGCCATCATTATTTTGATTCTGTTCATGGCTGCGCCACTTTTTCCGGTCCATGCAACAGGTGGTCGTACCGACAGGGTATCTGAGGCGCTTACAGCCGATCCGGAAAAAACCTTTCTGATATACAAATATGATATTAAGGAGAACATTGCCCCGCCAGCCCGTCATCGTACCCAGCGCGCATTTGAGGAAGCCGATAGTCTGAATGCCGACGTTGTTCTGCTTCACCTGAACACGTACGGAGGCACCGTCAATGACGCGGATTCAATCAGGACCCGCATCATGCAAAGCCGGATTCCCGTAATCGTATTCATAGACAACAATGCGGCTTCTGCCGGGGCCTTGATCTCCATTGCCGCCGATCGCATTTATATGCGCCCCGGAGGGAACATTGGCGCAGCAACAGTAGTTGATGCCACAGGTGAAGTGGTACCGGATAAATACCAGTCTTATATGCGTTCCATGATGCGATCAACGGCTGAAGCCAAAGGGCGTGACCCACAAATCGCACAGGCCATGGTGGATCCATCCATTGAAGTGGAAGGCGTAATAGAAGCAGGAAAGGTATTGACCTTTACCGCCTCCGAAGCCATGCGCTGGGGTTTTTCAGAAGGAATGGCAGAGAATATTGAACAACTGATGGAAGTTGCCGGAATTGAACGCTATGAGATCGTTGAACAACGTTTATCGTTTACAGACCGCATCATACAGTTTTTAATAAACCCCATCGTAAGTGGCATTCTCATCATGCTAATTCTTGGGGGCATATATTTTGAACTGCAAACACCAGGTATTGGCTTTCCTTTACTGGCAGCCATATCGGCAGCACTCCTGTATTTTGCCCCTCTGTACCTGGAGGGATTGGCCACACATTACGAAATCGCACTATTTCTTCTTGGTTTGGTGCTGATTGCTGTCGAGTTGTTTGCCATCCCCGGTTTTGGAGTTACAGGGGTATTGGGAGTTCTTTTTATGATTTCCGGTCTTGCCCTTGCTATGGTGGGCAATGAAGGATTTGATTTTACCGGGGTGCCATTTACAGATGTGTTGATGGCCTTTTTAATTGTCATCATTGCTTTATTTTTGTCTTTGTCCCTTTCATTTTATACTGGCCAGAAACTTTTTACTACCAGTCGCTTTGGTGAACTGGCCTTGAATACTGTTCAGGAAACCTCTTCGGGATATACATCAGCCGATGCCACCATGAAGACCCTCGTGGGTAAAACAGGGGCGGCATTTACCATGTTGCGCCCCAGTGGCAAAGTGGAGATTGATGACGAAATCTATGATGCCGCTGCGCTGACAGGCTTTGTAGATAAAGGCCAAGCCATTAGGGTGGTAAAATACGAAACGTCACAGGTATTTGTGGTTAAGGGGTAATGCTATGAACTTAGAAAAAGGAATATCTCCGCTGTATACAGATATGTACCAGTTAACCATGGGACAGGCTTATTTTTTGAAGGGGCGCCATGGTCAAAAAGCGTGTTTCGATTATTTTTTCCGAAAAAACCCCTTTGAAGGCGGGTACACTATTTTTGCCGGATTGGCTGACCTTCTTTCAGTTATAGAGACACTTCGTTTTCAGCAAAAAGATATTGATTTCCTGCATAAAAAGGGCTTTCATCCAGATTATCTTGAATTTTTAAAGGGGTTTCGATTTGCTGGAAAAATTACCGGTATGAGGGAGGGGGAGATTGTATTTCCGGTAGCGCCCATTTTGCGTACAGAGGGTGGATTGCTCGAATTACAGCTTATCGAAACCCTGTTGCTCAACATACTCAACTTCCAGTCGCTGATTGCCACAAAAGCCAACCGGATACGCCAGTCGGCAGGAAATAAGATCTTAAGCGATTTTGGTTTGCGCCGGGCACAGGGGATGGGTGGTATACAGGCCTCCAGGGCTGCAATTATCGGTGGGTTCGACAGCACTTCGAATCTTTTGGCGGCACAGCAGAACGACATTCCCCCTGCCGGCACCATGGCGCATTCTTTTATCGAAAGCTATAACGATGAACTGGAGGCGTTCAGGGCATATGCCGATGTTTTTCCCGATAATTGCGTGCTGCTGGTAGATACATACAATACGATGCAAAGCGGCTTGCCCAACGCGATAAAGGTTGCCAAAGAACTGGAAAAACCGGGTCACCGTTTACAAGGAATACGATTAGACAGTGGTGACCTGGCGTATCTGTCTAAAAAAGCGCGTGCCATGCTCGACAAGGCCGGATTGACTTATGTCAGAATCGTGGTTTCGAACCAGCTGGATGAGCATGTTGTTAAGAGCCTTCTTGATCAGCAGGCACCCATAGATATATTTGGTGTGGGTACAAATATGATTACCGGTCGTCCTGACGGGGCAATTGACGGCGTATATAAATTGTCGTCCTCGCATGGTTCGCCACGTTTAAAAATATCAGAGAACCTTCAAAAAACAACCCTTCCCGGATTAAAGAAAGTTTTTCGTTATCTGGATGAGGATGATTTCTTTTATGCCGATTGCATTGTCCTGGAGGATGAATCGGATCCGAAACAAATGACCCATCCTTTTTATAAAGAAAAGAACCTGGCATTAAAAGGCAGGAAACATGAGGCGCTTTTCCACTGCCATATGAAAAATGGAAAAATTACAGGGGAATTATCCGGGCCTTTCGAACTGAAAGAAATGGTAAAAAACAGGTTGGACCATCTGCCGGATGAACACAAACGATTTGATTTCCCACATATTTATAAAGTAGGCATCTCTGACAATTTGCTTAAACTCAGAGATGATATTGTCGAACGGTATCAACAATATATTTAATTTATGAAGGCTTTGGTTATTGTAGATGTTCAAAATGATTTTCTCCCTGGCGGTGCATTGAGTGTACCACAGGGCGACAAAGTAATTCCGGTTATCAATAAACTACAGGAGCGTTTTCCCCTGGTGGTAGCCACCCAGGATTGGCATCCGGCCGATCACGGCAGCTTTGCTTCCTTATATCCCGATAAAAATGTTATGGATACCATTACACTTGGCGGCCTGGAGCAAATCCTCTGGCCTGACCATTGCGTGCAGGGAAGCAAGGGCGCCGCCATTGCCGATGAACTTTCCTTGAATGTTGTGGAAGCCATCTTCCGAAAAGGACTTGACAAAGAAATCGACAGTTATAGCAGTTTCTATGATAACGGTCATATCAAGAGTACAGGACTGGCAGACTATTTAAGAGGCAAGGACGTTAAACAGGTCTACATTGGTGGACTGGCCGGTGATTTTTGCGCTTCCTATTCTGCACTGGATGCCCTGGGCGAAGGCTTTGACACATATCTTATTGAAGATGCCACCAGGCCTATTGACAAAGATGGTTTTGAAAGAATGAAAGACAGTATCCTGAAAAAAGGCGGAAAGATTATCCGGTCAGACGACATTTAATGCTTCCTATGGATGTCCGGCAATTACATATTCCCAATGCCCGCCTGAAAGAAGGCCAGGTGTATTCCTTTCTTATCCTGAAGCTCATTTCACTGGAACCCGGCGATAATTGGTTTGTTTTACTGGATCCCAATGGCTATAAAATACTTTTGCCTGAAAAATATTACATAGATTACGGATTTAAACAGGGGCAAGAGATCCGTTGTAGGGTAGATAAGATCAACTGCAACGGCCGTATGTACTTGGAACCCATGCATCCATTTTATAAAGAAGGGGAGGTGTATTTATTTTCCCTGGCGTGTAAAGGACAAAAAAAGAATATACTTGACCAGGATGAGTGGTATTTCATGGTCAGGGATATGTTTGACAAAAAGTGGAAAGTGCGGACCTTTTCGGGAAAATTATGGGAGAATCCACCGGAAAGCATCGAATGTAAGCTGAAAAGAATAAAAAAGGGCAAATTGTTTCTGGTTATACATGGCGAAGAGATCGAACACCCTGACCTGGAAACAGGTAAAACATATCCATTTGTTATCATTGACGAACGTATACATCCCGACAATGGGAACGTTTATTTTGTAATGGAAGACAGCAAAGGGAATAAACATATGCTGAAAAAGAAATATTACCTGCAATATGGCCTGAAAAAGGGACAGGAAATTTTATGCCGCGTTGACAAATTCGCATCGGAAGGATATTTTTTTCTTGAACCAGTGCATCCTTGCTACCGCTTGGGTAAAACCTATGAATTTCCAGTGGACAGGATGGAAGAGATGGTGTTTACAGATGGCTACAAACAAAAAGTACTGGTACTGAATGATTGTTTTGGACAAGAAGTTAAAATCCACATAGATGAAGAAGCCATCAGGAAATATGGACAACAATCGTTGATCCAGGCCAGGGTGAAGGGCATACGAAAAAGCAAACTGGAATTAGATATCCATGACTAACAACCTACCTGAAGTTGACCTCACTGACAACAGTCTCTCCTAGTTCCTGGTTGATCATATCAATGATTTTTGTTTTGGCAAAGCCCAATTCATCTCGCAATACTGACGAACGGAGGTAAACTGTCAGATGGGAACCCCGCAACACCATGCGGACGGTGTATCTGGCGATATGGTTTCCCATTAGCTTTTCCCACGATGACATAAGCCTGGTTTCGGTCACTTTGTCTTCGAGGCGGTGATGTTTCAGTACCTCCCTGATGATTTCACCCAAAGGCCTTTCGTTTGACTTTGTCATGCCTGCTTGTTTTTACCAGCCTGGTTGTTAAGAATCTTGCTTTGTTTTATACCACCCTGCTCCATCAAAAAGATCTTACATTCAGATGGAATCGACATAAACAATTCTTCCAGCCTTTCCGGATGGGTGTCGGTAACAAAAACCTGCCCGAAATCCTCCTGGCTTACCAGTTGCATAAGCTGCCTGACCCGCGAAGCATCCAGTTTGTCAAAAATGTCATCAAACAACAAAATCGGGTTGTAACCTTTGATTTCTTTGGTAAAAACAAACTGGGCAAGTTTCAGTGCTATAATGAAGGATTTTTGTTGCCCCTGGCTGCCAAATCTCTTGATGGGTTCATTGTGAATAAGAAAAGACAGGTCATCTTTGTGAATGCCTGTGGTTGTATGTTGGGCAATTCGGTCCTTATCTGTGGCTGCCTGCAACTGGGCATAATAATCGGTATCATGCAGGGTAGATTCATAGATAATATCCGTAAGCTCTTTTTCGCCCGACAAAAAAGCATAATACTTCCGAAACACAGGCAAAAACGCCTGAAAGAATACAATCCGTTCCTTATAAATATATTCCCCGTTGGTGACCAGTTGATCATCCCATATATCCAGTGAATCTTTATCAAAGCGTCTTTTTTCGGCAAAGATCTTCAGCAAGGCATTGCGTTGCTGTAAAGCCTTATTGTAATTAATGAGTTTATGCAGATACTCCTTATTGTACTGGGCAATGACCCCATCCACAAATTTACGCCGGTCTTCACTGCCGCCAAGTATGAGCCGGGCATCGGCCGGGCTTAGCAATACCAGGGGATAATGGCCAATGTGGTCTGACAGGCGCCCATACTCTTTCTTGTTTTTTTTGAATACCTTTCTCTGTCCGCGCTGCAATCCGCAGTAGAGTGTATCTTTCTGGCCATTTAACTGGTAAATGCCTTGTATAACAAAGATATCTTTTCCGAAACGGATATTTTGCGTGTCAATGGGATTTGTAAAGCTTTTACAAAAAGAAAGGTAATAGATTGCATCCAGCAAATTGGTTTTGCCGGCTCCATTGTGTCCGGCAAAACAGTTAAACTTGGCAGACAGTTCCACCTGCAGTTCTTCCAGGTTTTTAAACTGGACCATACTGATTTGCCGACAATGCATGTTGGGTGCGTTTACTTATTCATTCCTCCGCAAACAGTAATAACTTGTCCGGTAATATACGAGGACATTTCCGAAGCAAGAAATATGGCAAGGTTGGCAACATCTTCCGGTTGTCCGGCCCTTTTCAGCGGAATCCTTTCCGTCCACCCTTTTTTCACATCTTCGGGGAGTTTGGCCGTCATTTCGGTTTCAATAAAGCCCGGGGCAATGGCATTTACACGGATATTTCTTGCACCAATCTCCTGAGCAACGGACTTAGTAAAAGCAATCAAGCCTCCTTTTGAGGCAGCATAGTTGGCTTGTCCGGCATTGCCGCCAATGCCCACAACAGATGCCATATTAATGATGCTTCCCTTCCGTTGCTTCAACATATATTTCTGCGCTGCTTTGGTAAGGTTGAAGACAGATTTCAGGTTGATACGGATTACATCATCCCACATCTCTTCTGTCATGCGCATCATCAGGGTATCCCGTGTTATACCAGCATTATTTACAAGAATGTCAATGCTGCCAAATTCAGCAACAACCTCATTAACAAGGTTCTCGCTGTCCATATACTTGCTTGCATCGGATGCATAGCCTTTGGCTTTCACGCCCGTTTTTTTTAGTTCTGTTTCCAGGGATTTGGCCAGGTCGTCATACGCCAGGTCGGAGAATGCCACATTGGCTCCAACCTGCGCAAATGCAATGGCAATGGCTTTGCCAATTCCCCTGGAACCACCTGTAATCAGTGCGGTTTTTCCTTCTAATAATTTCATATGTTTTGGGTTTTTAAAGCAGTTGAAATTACAAAATTCCTTGCAAAATCCCAATTATATCCATTTAATCAGGTTAAAATCCTGACGGTGTGCCAGCTCGGAATGTTTCGGAAATACACGAAAGGCATAGTTAAACACACCTGTACTTTTTGCCGGTATTTCACACTTGAAAGTAACCCGCTTATTCTCCGACTGCATATGCTCCATTTCATAAACAGAAACAATTTCGCGGCTGCCGCCAGGTGATTTCTGGACAAATACCACCTCAACCCCGAAATCAGAATCTTTCAGGTCACTCACCTCAAGCGTCAACTCGGCCATAAATAGATCGCCAAGCAGGAGGTTTTTCCCGGAATTACTCAACAGCTTTTTTTCCACAAGCTTTATATTATCCCAGGTACGCACCACTTTATTTTTCCAGTGAACCATAGCCCTGGCCAACTTATAATCGTCGCGTGAAAATTTTTCGGATGATTCAAACAAGCGATTGTAATAGAACCCAAAGTAATCATCCATCATGCGCTTGTTGGTGTAATGCGGGGCAATTCCGGCAATACAATTTTTTATCCACTGCACCCACTGTTTTGGAACGTCTTCATCGTCGCGTTCATAAAACATCGGGGTCACCTCTGTTTCCAGCAAGTTATAAACTGTCTCGGCATCCAACTCATTCTGGAATTCCTGGTTTTCAAACGTTTTTTCTTCTTTGAGTTTCCAACCGGTTTCTTCCACATATCCTTCAGCCCACCATCCGTCAAGTACGCTGAGATTCATCACACCATTCAGAACCGCTTTCTGTCCACTGGTACCTGAGGCTTCCTGAGGCCTGGTAGGTGTATTGAGCCATACATCCACGCCCTTAACAAGTTCCCTTCCAAGTTCCATGTCATAATCTTCCAGGAACAGGATCTTGCCACGAAATTCTTTTTTACGGCTTATTTCCAGGATACGTTTGATCAGATCCTGCCCGGCTTTGTCTGCCGGATGGGCTTTCCCCGCATATATAAACTGTACTGGCATGTCGGGGTTATTCACGATCCTGGATAAGCGTTCCAGGTCATTAAAGAGCAGATGGGCCCTCTTGTAGGTAGCAAATCGCCTGGCAAAACCGATGGTCAGGGTAGTGTCATCAACGGCTTCCATAAGCTGGTAAATCTTTCGTGGCGTTTCCTGTCGGCGTTCAAGGTTGTTCAAAAGACGTTGTTCAATATATTCAAGCAAGCGTTTCCTTGACTTGTTGCGCAGGTCCCAAATTTCTTTATCCGCTACACTGTGAATTTTTTCCCACACCACGGGATCGGAAATATCCTTTAGAAAATCATCTCCAAAGGTTCTCCGGTAAAGATCCTGCCATTCCCCGGCTGTCCAGCTGCCATAGTGAACGCCATTGGTAACATGTCCGATATGTATCTCTTCCGGGTAATATCCTGGATAGAGGTCTTTGAACATATTTCTCGATACCTTTCCATGGATCTTACTCACTCCATTGACATGCTTTGCGAGCTTGGCAGCCAATACGCTCATGGAATAGTCTTCTTTGGGGTCCTGGGGGTTCATTTTACCAAGCCCCATAAAGGTTTCCCAGCTGATACCAAGCCGGTCGGCATAGTGTGGCATATAGGTGCGGAGCATATCTTCACTGAAAAAATCATGTCCTGCAGGCACAGGGGTGTGGGTGGTGAACAGGCTGCTGGCGCGCACCACCTCAAGGGCCTCATAGAAACTGAGTTTATCATCCTGTACATGTTTTCGCAATCTTTCCAGTCCGGTAAATGCAGCATGCCCTTCATTACAATGATAAACATCAGGATGAATACCCAGGGCATCCAGAATGCGAATGCCACCGATACCCAGAAGAAATTCCTGCTTGAACCTGTTTTCCCAGTCGCCCCCATATAGTTGGTGGGTAATAAAACGATCTACAGGCTGGTTTTCAGACATATCCGTATCAAGCAGGTAGAGTGTGATCCTGCCCACATCGATGCGCCATACCCGGGCATGGAGTGTACGTCCCGGAAAAGCAATCTGAATTTTCAGACGCTCCCCATTTTCATCCCGGACAGGGATGGCAAACATCCTGGCAAAATCGTGCGGGTGATAGGTGTCCAGTTGCTCCCCGTGAATAGAAAGGCTCTGGATAAAATACCCATATCGGTACATCAAACCAATTCCCACCATATCCACATTGTCATCACTGGCTTGCTTAAGGAAATCCCCGGCCAGTACACCCAGGCCTCCTGAATAGATTTTGATATGCTCATTCAGGCCATATTCCATAGAAAAGTAAGCGATCTTTTTCGATTGTTTCTTTTTTCCATGCTCCATGTAAGCCGAAAACTCACTGACCACCTTCCTGTATTGCCTCATGAACAGTTTGTCTTTCTGCAATCGTTCATAATGCTCCATGGATAGATGCTCTACAAGTATGATGGGGTTCTTGTCACATTTATCCCATAGTTGCGTGTCGATGCCCTTAAAAAGCTCCAGGGCATCCACATTCCAGGTCCACCAGATATTCCTCGCCAGCTCGGGTAAAAACCGTAAGGCATCCGGAACATTGACACCGATGCTTACTTTTTTCCACTTTGGCCGCATGCTTTCTACAGGGGGCATGGAAACGGCCCGGACAGGCTGTTTCTTATCTTTGTACAGATTGTAGCGGTCTCCTGCCATTTGCAGGACCATGTCATAGGCTTTATGATACAGGTCAATGATTTCCTTGCTTTTTTCGTCCGGAATAACCAGATCCGGTTCGGTTCCCAGCACATGTGCACATTCCCTTGCTCTTTCTTCAGATATGGTGATAAACACATCCGCATTCCGTGAAGCTACCTGCTCCAGGCTATGTTTTGAAACAATGTCCAGTTCTTGTGCTTTCGACTCGACATTAATACGGTCAAGCTTTTCAGATATACTTTCTCCACGTTTTGCCATAGTCTTGCCCAGGAGGGTTCCCTGGTTTGAAAATATTGTTCCTGCCTGGGGAACTTTGTCATGATGATACAATACACCGGTACCTGTTGTCCATTCATGGAAATGCACAACCAGGCGGTCGTGTGCCGACAGATAGAAGTCATAAAAACTTTCAATAGCCTGGCCAACTACATAGCCAAACATGGCTGGCTCAGTATAATCCCACTTGCCACTCAGGGAGTTCAGCCCGTATTTCAGCCAGTAGTCAGTGAAAATTTTATCCTTTTGAGCAAATAAGGGGGTAAAATCAACCAGTATGGCAATGGGCTCCCCTTTGATTTGCCAACGGCCAATCCGGACATGGATCTTTTGTTCTGTCGCGTGTTCGCGCCATGCGCTAAACAGGTTTGTGTCTTCAGCAAATTCAGGATGTTTGTGGGTCTCTTTCCACACATCCGGGCCAATGCATATGTAATTGTCCTTATACTTGCCGGATAGCACAGGGGCTTTGGAACGGATCAAACCGTGGAGTTTCCCCATCTGATTGCACACCTCCCAGCTTACTTCAAAAATATAATCGGGGGTTAATTTCTGTTTACTCATAATGATTCAATTAAATACTTCATCTTACCAAAAAAGGAGGTGAAATTACAAAAAAATAAACAACCGGAAAGCCGGTAAATCTCACAAAATGGTACACGGTTCAGGATCAGGCCGGCGCATTAGTTTTCTTGCCTGCGGCTTTCCTTTTTGGTTTCCTGACAGCTTGCTTATTGACCCGGATCACCAGGTCGGATAATACATTCATATAGTTTATAAAAGCATCATAAGGCGAGCTGTAGGGGTTAAAATATTTATGTACATCCCCGTCGGAAAACCATTTGGTGCACATATAATAAAAATGGTCACTGGCTTGCAAATAGCGCCATTGACGCATCATCTTATCATCTTTGATTTTCCTGATCTTGCTTTCAATATCATATAGGCTGTTAAATGCTTCGTCCTGCATTTCATTTCCAAGCCAGGCAGTCAAGTCTCTTTCCTCATCTGCCCAGGAAATGGGGTATGGGACATTAAGCTGTGCCACCGGCTGCAATACCTTAGATAGTTCAGAAGGGGTCTTAAACTGCATCCCCGATTTTTCAATGGCCAGCGAAGGAAAACTATTCAGGAAATCAAAAATTCCCGTTTCCGCCCATTGATGTTCCCCAAAAGTTTCATAATCCATAAACAAATTGATTACCTCATCCCGCGGATTGATATTTTCAATCCAGGAAACAAATTTTTCCGCCGTGAGGGGCCACTCTTTCCATGCCCGCTCAGAGAATCGGAATGCAATGTCGTCGGAAAGCTGAAAATTTTTCAGCAACAACTTCAGCTTGGGATTGGCGGCACTACAATACAACAGGTTCGGGCTTTTCCAGCCCAACACATGTTTGGCACCCTCAGTCAGCATGGTATCGAAACCCAAGTTGTAAACCACGTTGCCTATGTCATTGGAATACACCAGTTCGGTGTTTCGGAAAGTAAGGGGTTCTTGACCAAAAAGCGATTTGATCTTGCGCACATGCATTTTTACCTGTTCACTGAACTCCTTTTTACTTTTTAGTGATACCAGCGAATGCGCCCAGGTTTCGGCAAGAAATTCAACGTTTCCTGTGTCGGCCAGTTTCTGAAAGCTTTTCAATACTTTCGGGGCGTATTGTTCAAATTGCTCCAGGGCAAGCCCGGAAATACTGAAACTGACCTTAAAATCTTTCCCGTATTTTTTAATCAGCCCGAGAAGCACCTCGTTGGCAGGCAGATAACATTTTTCGGCCACTTGCTGCATAATATACCTGTTGGCATATTCATCAAAATAATTATCGTGTGCGCCAATATCAAAGAAACGATAAGAAGAAAGCCGGTAAGGCTGGTGAACCTGAAAATAAAAACAAATTGACTTCATAATGTTTCATTTAATGTGCGAAACCCAAGGGCTATGTGTGCATTATTCGTTTATAAATATTTTTGACCTTCATCCCTGCCTGGTCCCATTTGATGTTTTCCACTTCGGCTTTTCCGTACTTCCTGAACATCTTATGCATCGACGGATAGCATAAAACGCCGTAAATGGCATCTGCCATGGCATCCACATCCCAGTAATCCACTTTAAGCGCATGATTTAGAACTTCAGCCACACCGGATTGTTTGGAAATAATCACAGGAACGCTGGAACGCATGGCCTCCAGGGGTGAAATACCAAATGGTTCTGATACGGATGGCATTACATACACATCACTCAATCCAAACATACGGTCAACGTCATCTCCTTTCAAAAAGCCGGTAAAATGAAATTTTGTGGCCATTCCCAGCTTTGCAACCCGCCGGATCATTACGGGAAGAAGATCGCCGCTTCCGGCCATAACAAACCGGACATTGGGGTCCTTTTGCAATACCTTGTATGCCGCTTCGATAAAATACTCGGGACCCTTCTGGTAGGTAATCCGGCCAAGGAAGGTGACAATTTTTTCATCCACATGCCTCTTAATACTAACGGAAGTATTATCCCTTGATGGCTCCACTCCATTGTGCACGGTGATCACCTTTTCAGGGTCAATGCCATAGCGGTTGATTACAACATTTCTTGTCAGGTGGCTGACGGCAATGACCATGTCGGCAGCTTCCATACCTGCCTTCTCGATGGAATATACAGTATTGTTGATATTGTCTCCGGAACGGTCAAATTCGGTAGCGTGCATATGCACCACCAGGGGTTTTCCACTGATCTTTCTGGCTTCTATCCCTGCCAGGTAGGTAAGCCAGTCATGGGCATGAATGATGTCAAATTCATTATCACGGGCAATATTTGAGGCCACAATGGCATACCTGCGCACTTCCTCCATCAGGTTCTTTCCATAACCGCCCATGAATTTGAATTTCTGGGTATGCAGGTTCAGCTGTTCCAGGCTCACCCCGCTTTCGAGTTGTTCCACCAGGTGATAGTACTCCTCTTCTGTGGCATAAGGAAGCAATGTGGAATCAATCTCCATATAGGAAATCTTATTTTCATGGGTTTTATACACTTCATCCCTGACATCCACAGTAACATCCGAGGCATTGATCAGGCGAATACTTCCGGGTTCTTCGTCGCCAAACATTCTGGGTACCACAAAAAGTATCTCCACATCAGCCTTTATCAGCGCCTTTGTAAGGCCATAACATGCCGTGCCCAGTCCTCCGGAGATATGGGGCGGAAATTCCCATCCAAACATCAATACTTTCATATCTTTTATTCTATATTACAAATGGTTGCCATACGCAACAATTCACCAATGCTGGCTGCAAAAGAAATGGCGCCACAGGCCCGGTGGGGCGGGTCGCCTTCAAAAATTTCCGAAACCGTCCCTATTCCAGCCTCTGTCAGGGTTTCTTCAAACCCTTCAAATAGTTTATGAATGTATTCCCTGCCTTGCTTTCCGTACACTTTTATCCAAGCCTCTGCAAAAAAAGCCAGGGGCCATACCCATACCGTGCCCTGGTGGTAAGCTGAATCGCGCGAATAGGCATCACCGTAATAGCGTCCTTTGTAGTCGGGTTCCTGTGGTGACAATGTTCGCAAACCGCGCGACGTCAATAATTGTTGTACAATTATATCCAGAATTTGTTTGATCTGATATTTGGAAATGGGTGTGTATTTTAAACCAGCAGCCAATAGCTGGTTTGGCCTCACACGCATGTTTTGATTTCCATCATGCACAAAATCAGCGAGATACCCTTCTTTTTCGTTCCAAAACACTTCACTGAAAGAATCCTCAATTTGTTTGGCAACAGGGAGCCATTTAGCAGGGAAGGTGCTCTCTCCGGCTGCCTTCGCCAGTTCTGTTGCAAACCGGATGGCATTATACCACAGGGCATTGATCTCTACCACGTATCCGTACCTGGGGGTAACGCATTGACCATCAGTTACGGCATTCATCCAGGTAAGCGCGGGGCTGGCTGCATCTATATGAATCAGTCCGTTTTCATGCATATTGATACCAACCGGGTTTCCCTGCGCATATCCTTCCAATATCCGTTCAATACAGGGGCCGTATTGCTGCCATATTTCCGCTTTGTCCAGGCCAGATAAACAATGCTGGAGTGCATGAAAGAACCACAGAGAAGTATCTGCGGCATTAAATACCATCTTTTGATTTACAACGGATTCAGGAAAAAATGGCCCTTCCATCCGGGCAATCATCTGGTCGAGGACCAGCCGGCAGATGTCTTTTTTGGGTGCAACCTTTGCAAGCCCGGGCAATGCAATAAAAGAATAGCGGCCCGAATAGTCCATCCAGGGAAATCCTGCGGTAATGGATGCCTGTTTGTCCCTGATTGCAAAAAACTGAACGGCGGAATTCCTTAAGCTGTTGATAAAGGAATCCCTTGGCGTACGCTTCTTTATCTCTCCACTAAATAACCTGGTAAGAGACAAGGGGTTAACCTCCTCTGTAGATGCCGATAAAAAAATGCTTTCCCCTTTACGGATCGGTATTTCAAAGAAGCCGGGCACATACAGGTCTTCGTGTGATTCATAGCCCCTGGCCGCTTCTTGAATATATTCCAGGTCGTTGTACCAATCAGGAGCGTGTACGTATTGGCCGTTCTTTTTGGATAATTGCAGGTACAGGTAAGGATAGCCATGGTACATGCGCACCCGGATTCCATTCGGCACGGATGTATACTTGGTATCCAGGTCAATGTTGCGTTTGCTTAACCGGTGGATGTTGCGGAAAGCAAGAAATGGGTTCAGCCGGATGCGGGTTGGGGAGTGTGCCTGTTGCAGGGTGTAGCGGATCATCACCATCTCTTTTTCGGTAACAAACATGGTTTCCTTTGTCAACACAAGGCCCCCGACGCGGTAAGTAACCACCGGAATGATCTCTGCGGAAAAATCACGCACATATTTGTGACCCTTCGGATGAAACCGTCCGGGATATTTATTGACACCCAAATTGAATTCGGCATCCCGCTGTATGATGGTTTCATCCACCTTTGATAGCAAAACGTGGTGTTCACCGTCGAGCTGCTCTTGCGGACAAATCAACAAACCATGATATTTACGCGTATTGCACCCCAGAATGGTGGCACAGGAATATGAGCCGGAACGGTTGGATCGAACCATTTCCTTATCTAAGGAATATTCCAGGTTGATCAATTGGGTTTTATCAAATGTAATCAGTTCCATGTGAAAATATATTTTTACTAACGACTAAATTAAGGAAATTTTGTCTATAAAACATTTTATATTTACATCAACAAAAATCCATTCATTGTTAAATTTTTAGATCATGAAAAATTACCAAATCCTGACCGTATTCTTTATCTCGTTGCTATGGAGTATTCCCCTGTTTTTAATTGCACAAACCGTTTTTGAATCTGACGCACGCAATCAGGCCGAAACAGAATTCAACACCCTTAACAGACGAGGGTGGGAGGCATATCAGGGCGATTTGAAAGAAATGCTCCTTGAAGCATGGACATGCCATTACATAAAGGATAAAAATAACGAATTTATTCATGTGCGCTCTTATGGAAGCGGATCCGGTTCAACACCACAAGAAGCAGTTGAAGAAGCCATCATGAATGCCAGGGAATTTGTTTGCGGACCCATTACCTTGTATTTTCAGTCGTGGAATGCCGACAAGCGCTACCAGGGTCAGATCACTGAGGAAGAAGCAAGCATCATCCGGACAGCCATCAATGATGCAGAAGAACAAATCAGACATGCCATTCTGGAGTTGGAAACAGCACCGCAGCTGGTTATGTTCCGGGAGAGGCGAAACCGCTACCAAGCCAGGGCCAGGATTTATTATAACCAGCCTGAGCTACGCGATGTTATCAGAAACATCATTGCAGACGAATTGCTTGAGTCGGCAGGTTGGCCACGGGATAAATCCATTCCGATGTTAACCTACACGCATAAATAAAAGGGGGACCCCGCGTGTATCAGGGTGGATTGAGTCTGCCGGACGCCTTGGTAACCTGATCCCATTCGTTTTCCTGTTGGCGCAAGAAACGGAGCAGGCGCTGGCTGATCTGCCTGGTTTCCAAAGCCTGCAAATCAGGCTGACCGGCATTTACCCAGGCTGTAAACCAAAAATCACCCACTGTTTTTACAGCCAGACGCATCTGGCGCTCTACCATGCCGCACAAACCCATATGAAAGGCACCGGAAAAAAACTGTGAATAAACCCGTCCGGACGATTGACCACGCATTTCATGGGCATATACCAGGTCGCCGGGAATATGGAATAGCAGACTGTCATAAATATAGTAAATGCTATCTACTTTATAATGGCTTGTTTTAATTAATTCCCAGGCCCGGTATAAAGGTTTTTTTACGTATTTGGCCTTTCCGGTGAAAAAATCATAGTCTGCAGCATACAGTTCAGGCAAACGGCTCTCCCATAAGGCATGAATGCCCCTCTGTGAAGCGCTGCGCCCATTGTAATAAACGGTGGTGTGCAGGGGGGTACAGGCATCTGCAATATAATGGCCAAGGTGCGCGGACAATAGCAGTATCCTGTCCATATCCATATCTTCAAATGCGCGGGTTAACCTGTGCATCATTACATCAATATGCCATGGCAATACCCCGTAAAGCATCAGGGTGTCTTCAGAAAAAACAGACACAGCATCTGTCCATTTCTTTGGCATCACCACAAAGGGTTCTGCACCATAATGATCAATATCGATATAATGCCTGGGCGCTTCCCCCTCAATGGCATGTGCCCGGCGGTCAGGATCAACCGATCTTTCGGCCAGAAATTCGATGTGTTCCTTATACAATCCTATCATTTCCGGCGGCAGGGTAAATACCGCCATGCGATTGATCTTGCGATGGGCAAAAAAACCAAATGGGTAAGCTGGTGAGGCGCCTGGCAGTGAAAAAACAAGAAATAAAAGCACCCAAATAAATAAACATTTTTTTAACACAATCAAATTATTTATCGATTATATTATTTAAATAATCGATAAATATAAGATATTGTTTCGGTGCTGAAAATAAAAAAAAGCCTAAAGGGTCTTGTAGTCCACCAGGCGGTCATCATTCCAAACCGGAACAGAAGCAACCTGGTTTAAGGTCAGGCTGTAAGCGATCACATCATCAAGGCCAAGACGTTTGAGGCGGTGGCGGTGGGCTGCTTTTTCGATATACAGGGCCGGGTCATGTTTGGCCATTTGCCAGAGATCAACACTGGCAATGGCTGAATCACATACCGTATGGTAAGCGCCCTTGCCGGTTTTTATGATCTCCTCTGTGGCGGCGCCTGCAAACAGTGCATCCTCCATGCTAAAGCGGTCTTTCCATCCTGCGCACAAAATGCTGATATTTTTTTTGTGCTGCCGGGCATATGCACACACTGCCGAAAGGTTGATGAATGATCCGACAAGCACCCGGGGATTATTCCGGGCCGCCATATTGATGGCACGGGTACCATTGGTGGTATTCATCACGATGGTCTTGCCCCGCAAATGCTCTGCCATAAAATTGAAGGGCGAATTGCCAAAATCTGCACAGGCCAGTGTTTTCCCATCGCGCTCACCCGCCGAAATATATCCCCTGGCCTTCCATTGTTCACTTTCCTCAATGGTTTCAACAGGAATGATGGCCGCCACCCCATAGTGAATGGCTGTGCAAATGGCCGTACTGGCCCTGAAGATGTCGGCAACGATCACGATGGCATTGCCCATATCAAAGAGCGGCCATGACAATGGCGAAAAACATACCTGAACTGTATAGTCGCCTTGCTCGTTATACATAATACGATCTGTTTACTTCTTATAGAATGGCAATTTTACCACTCTGGCCCTGTATGATTTTCCGCGTACTTCTATGTAGATTTCAGAATCGGCTTTGGCAAAAGCTTTTTGCACATAACCCATGCCAATGGGTTTTTTCAGGGTGGGCGACATGGTGCCTGAAGTTACCTGCCCAATGGTTTCGCCTTCTGCATTCATGATATTGTACCCTTTTCGTGGAATACCGCGCT
>PXAA01000025.1 GCA_003567205.1 Bacteroidales bacterium | reverse complement strand
CGCTTTTTTACGGGATTTGCCTGGGTGATATACGGCAGCCTGATCCTGCTGTTGATCGCGGTGCTTGTATTTGGTGTGGAGATCAATGCCACCAGGGCATGGTTCCGTATTGGTGGCCTGGGATTCCAGCCATCTGAAATTGCCAAATACGCCACGGCCCTTGCGCTGGCATCAATGGCAAGCAACATCAAGTCAAGAAAACCAGGAACCTCCCGGCGCATCAAAGCCTTTTTGGTAATACTGGTTCCCGCCGCACTGGTACTTTTACAGAAAGACGTGGGAACCACCCTGGTGTTTTTTGCCTTTTTCCTGGTCATGTACCGCGAAGGCTGGATCAACGGGTTGGCGCTCTTCTTTGCGGGCCTGGCCATTCTGCTTTTTATCCTTACCCTGATTGTGAGCGAGTTCATAATCATTGGCGCCATCGTATTGATTGCCGTAGCCCTGGGAATGGCTGCAAAGAAAAAACCCGGATTTATTGTTCAGTTGATTGGTTTGTCGATGCTTTTGGTCGTGTATGTATATTCTGTTGATTTCTTATATGAAAATGTATTGCAATCGCACCACAAAGCAAGAATTGAAGTATTGGTTTACGGGGGGGGTGACCTGCAGGGAACAGGATATAACCTTCATCAGTCAAAAATAGCCATTGGTTCTGGCGGCTTATGGGGCAAAGGCTTTTTACAGGGCACCCAGACACAATTTAATTTTGTTCCCGAACAAAGCACAGATTTTATTTTTTGCACTGTGGGTGAAGAGTGGGGGTTTGCAGGAAGCCTGATCATTATCGGTCTTTTTCTAACCCTGTTATTGCGGCTGATATTTTTGTCCGAACGACAAAAATCAACCTTCAGCAGGGTATTTGGATATTCAGCGGTTTCCATTATTTTCATTCATTTTGCCATCAATATCGGGATGACCATCGGACTTGTTCCCATCATTGGCATTCCCCTGCCTTTGATCAGTTATGGCGGATCATCGTTGTGGGCCGTCACACTGTTTATTTTTACCTTCCTTAAGTTTGATGTAAGACGAATGGAAATGCTTTAGCAAGTCTGCAAAGTATGCCGTTTTTTCTTATCTTCGAATAGAAATCCAACCCTCCTATGAAAATTGCATTCTTTGGCCGGCCATTTGATCCTTCTTTTCTTGACAATTTCAGGCTATTGATCCACATCCTCGAAGAAAAAGCATCCTCATTTCTGATATATGAGCCCTTATACAGGCATCTTAAGGAATATGTAAATTTTAAAAAGCCTGTAAAGGTATTGGCTTCCGGTAGCCGGCCCGACAAGGACACATATTGCATAATCAGTGTGGGCGGCGACGGTACCTTGCTCGACACCATTACCCTTGTCCAGGACTCGGGAATCCCGGTTCTGGGGATAAACACAGGACGGTTGGGTTTTTTGTCGGCTATATCCACCGATGAAATCAGTTATGCGGCCAAAGCACTCATATCGGGCGATTACACCATTGATACCCGAACCATGCTTCAACTGTCTGAGCCTTCAGAATTGTTCGGGAACATCAGCTATGCGCTCAATGAGCTTACCGTGCTCAAGCGCGACACCTCCACCATGATCTCCATCAGCGCATATGTGGATGACCTCTTTCTGAACACTTATTGGGCAGACGGACTGATTATTGCCACCCCCACTGGTTCTACAGGATACTCCCTGAGTTGCGGTGGCCCCATCATCTCGCCCGAAAGCAAAACCCTGATTATAACACCCATAGCCACCCACAACCTGACCGTAAGACCCATTGTCATTCCCGACAGCAGTCAGGTGAAATTACGTATTACCGGGAAAACACAGGACTATCTTGTCCTGCTTGATTCCAGATCCAGGCCCCTGAACACCACCACGGAACTGATTGTCAAGAAAGCCACATTTTCCATGAACCTTATTTGCATCGGCCAGAAGGATTTTTACAAAACAATACGTAACAAGCTGGCGTGGGGACTCGATAAAAGGAACTGAACGCAAAATATTCCCCTTTCCCCGTCGTTATTCTTGGTGAATCAGGAAAAGATGAACCGTTTTATTGTAATCTCTGTTTTTGCTATATTAATATTGAATGCCTCCGGGGGGTTTGGACAACGTTTCGAAGCCGGCCTTTTTGGAGGCACTTCCTATTATTTGGGCGATTTAAACCCGGAGCCTACGGGCCACTTTGTAAATGCCGAACTACCTGCCATCGGCTTTTTTGGCAGGTACAACCACAACAACCACATCTCCGTGAAAATGGGCCTGAATTATGGCAAGATAAGCGGCACAGATGAAAACAGCCCCTTTAACATTCTCGGAAGCAGTGCAACCTATACATTTGAAACCAGGATAACGGAACTGGCTATTCAGGGTGAAGTCAATTTTCTGCCTTATGTGGCAGGAGATCCGGGAAGCATGTATACTCCATATATTTTTGGCGGTACCGGCGGGTTTACATATTTTAATACTGACAAATTCCTGTCTTTTGATGATTTTTCCTATGCACTTATCTTTGGTGTCGGATTCAGGTTTTTTGTCACCAATAAAATTTCAGGAGGATTGGAATGGGGTTGGCGTACCACAGCCACCGATTATCTCGACAATGTTCATCTGGGTGGGAACCCGAAAACCAATGATTGGTATTCATTTGCAGGGCTTATGCTCACCTTCAGGTTCAAGGACAAAAGCAAGGCGATATGCCCGCATTAGCTTAAATTTTCATAAAGTTTGGGCTTTCCCTTTTATTATTCGAAACATTTTAAGAAATTTGTGTCGCTTTTCGAAAGTATAATTTATTGATTGATAATGGATTTAAAGCAGCATATAAATAAGGATAAGCTGCCAAAGCATGTTGCCCTGATCATGGATGGAAACGGGAGATGGGCCAAGCAGAGGGGACAAGAGCGAATTTTTGGACACGAAAACGGCATTGAAGCTGTGCGGGATACGGTGAAAGCTGCTGCAGAAATCGGGATTGAATACCTGACTTTCTTTGCCTTCTCCACAGAGAACTGGTGCCGTCCGCACAGGGAAGTGGAAACCCTGATGGATTTGCTGACCAAGGCCATTGTCAATGAAACCCCGGAGCTCAACGAAAATGGTGTCAGGCTGCAAGCCATTGGTGATCTGGAGTCTTTGCCCCTGCCCTGCCGGGAGAAATTGCAGGACGCCATGGAACTCACCGCCAACAACAACAAACTAATTGTTACAGTTGCCCTGAGCTATAGCGCACGATGGGAAATAGTAAATGCGGTACAAAAGATTGCGAAAAAAGTGGCCAACAGAACCATAAGTCCTGATGATATAGACGAAACCATCTTTACAAATGCCCTGGAAACGGCCGATATTCCGGATCCCGACCTGTTGATCCGAACAAGCGGCGAATTGCGCGTAAGCAATTTCCTGCTCTGGCAAATTGCATACACAGAATTATATTTTACACCCGTCTACTGGCCCGATTTCAGAAGGAAGCACCTGTACCAGGCCATCATTGATTTCCAGCGCAGGGAACGACGTTTTGGCAAAGTAAAAACACAACCGGTAAATACAAAAAACGCTTGAAATAATATCCTGCAATGTCGAAAATAAGTGCACCAATCATCTTTCTTGTTATTGCCCTGTTTGCCTTTGATGCCTATTCTCAGCAGGTATTGACCGGAGATCAGATTATAATCGACCCGATGAACCCGAGAGAATACACCATTGGGGGCATCTCTGTGAGCGGCACCGAGTTTCTGACCGACGACAACATGATCGTTATGGCCAGCCGCCTTAGTGTGGGCCAGACCATTATGGTGCCGGGGGAGGAAATATCCGAGGCCATCTCCAATCTTTGGAAGCAACAATTATTTAAAAACGTGAGCATTGGTGTAACCTCCATACAGGACGACCTGATCTTTCTCGATATCATGCTTGAGGAAAGACCACGCCTGACAAGGTATGAATTCAAAGGCATCAAGCGCTCGGAGGCCGATGACCTCAGCGAAAAGCTGAACCTTATTCGCGGTGACATACTTACTGAAAACCTTCTTTTCAGGGCAGAATCTGCCATCGAGGACTATTATGTGGACAAGGGCTACCTGACCCCGGGCATCGAAGTCAGGCAAATAACAGACACTGTCAGGGTAAACAGCATGATCCTGGAATTCAATATTGACAGGGGAGAGAGGACCCGCATCAGGGAAATAAACATCTATGGCAATGAGGTGCTTTCTGACCGGCAGGTCAAACGCATCATGAAGAACACCAGGGAGAGAAGCCTGCGTTTCATTTTTTCTTCTTCGAAACTCGTGGAAGATGATTTTGAGGAAGACAAGCAAATACTTATTGCCAGGTACAATGAATTGGGCAAAAGGGATGCGGCCATCATCAGGGACTCGGTATATTTTGTTGAAGACAACCGCATAGAAATTGACCTGCACATTTACGAAGGACCCACCTATTATTTTGGCGACATCAACTGGTTAGGCAATACGGTCTATTCAAACGATGTCCTGAACGAAGTGCTGAATATCCGGCCGGGAGATGTTTATAATCAGAGTAAGCTGGAGAAAAACCTCTTTATGAATATGGAAGAGGGCGATGTGAGTTCGCTGTATATGGACATCGGGTATCTGTTCTTTCAGATTGACCCGGTTGAGGTGTCGGTTGAGAACGATTCCATTGACCTGGAGATACGGATTTACGAAGGAGAACAAGCCCGTATCAACAGGGTTACCGTAAGTGGCAACACCCGGACCAACGACCACGTGATCATGCGGGAGATCCGCACCAGGCCGGGGCAATTGTTCAGTCGCGACGCCATCATCCGCAGCCAGCGTGAGATCATACAACTGGGCTTTTTTGACCAGGAAACCATTGATGTACAGCCCATTCCAAATCCTTCAGACAATTCCGTTGACCTGGAATATATCGTTGAAGAGACCTCATCAGACCAGATAGAGTTGTCGGGCGGATGGGGCGCAAATCGCATCATCGGGACCGTAGGGATATCCTTCAATAACTTTTCAACGCGCAACCTTTTCAACAGGGAAGCCTGGCGCCCACTACCTACGGGCGACGGACAAAGGCTCTCGCTGCGTGCCCAGACCTATGGCCGCGGCTACGTGTCCTATAGCGCTTCCTTTACCGAACCCTGGCTGGGTGGCAACCGCCCCAATGCCCTGAGTGTGTCTTTCTATCAGACTACCCACAGGCGCAGCCTGGCAAAAGACCATCCGGACTACGGTTTCTATTCCATCATCGGGTCTTCTGTCGGGCTTGCCAAAAGGCTGTCCATCCCCGACGACTACTTTTTTCTGCAACAATCGATTAACTACCAGCACTACGATATATTGAACAGTCCTATCCGTTTCATTTTCGACAACGGACAATCCAACAATTTGAGTTACAGTGTTGTGTTTGGAAGAAACTCCAAAGACGCAGCCCTGTTTCCGCGACGGGGATCTGAGGTTACGGTTTCATTGCAGCTAACCCCGCCATATTCTCTGCTGTCAGACAAAGACTATTCGGATGCAAGCCTCCAGGAAAAATACCGCTGGCTTGAGTACCACAAATGGAAGTTCAGGGGGAACTGGTACACACCCATCTGGGGTGATCTGATCCTCAGCACAAGGATACGTTTTGGTTTTTTAAGTTTCTATAATTCGGACATCGGTTATCCGCCCTTCGAACGTTTTTACCTGGGTGGCGACGGGCTTTCCGGCTGGGAGATTGACGGCCGGGAAATCATTGCCCTCAGGGGGTACACCAATTATTCACTGACCCCTACCGATGACAGGGGCGAATTTATCGGAGCCAACTCTTATAATAAATACACTGTAGAATTACGTTACCCCCTCTCGCTCAACCCAATGGCCACCATATATGCACTTGTTTTTGTGGAAGGGGGTAATGCCTATGCCGACATCCGGTCATTCAATCCCTTTGATTTCAAGAGATCGGCCGGGGTGGGTGCCCGCATATTCCTGCCCATGTTCGGGCTTCTGGGCATCGACTACGGCTACGGTTTTGATGATATTCCCGGCAGGCCCGGCGACGGAGGCGGACAATTTCACTTTTCCATCGGACACACCATTGACTAGTACACATTATAACTGATAAGGAGGACATCACAATGAAAAAATCCCTGTTTCTTTTCCTGATGATTGGCGCCATTTCGCTCTCTGCATGGGGCCAGCGTTTTGCCTACATCGACACAGAATACATTCTTGATAACATCCCTGAATACCAGGCCGCCGAAAGAGAAGTAGAAGAGTTGTCTGTTGAGTGGCAGGTAGAAATCGAAAACAAATTTGCCGAAGTAGACAGGCTGTACCGCAAATACCAGGCAGAAGCCCCCTTATTGCCTGATGAGATAAAACGACAACGCGAAGACGAGATCATTCAAATAGAAAGGGAGGCCAAAGAACTTCAAATGCAACGTTTTGGACACGAAGGCGATTTGTTCACCAAAAGGCAGGAACTGATCCGACCCATCCAGGATCAGGTATACCGGGCTGTCGAGGAAATTGCGTCCAGGGGTAATTATGCCGTGATCTTCGATAAGTCAGGGGGGTCGGCCATGATATACACGGACGTACGTTACGATTTAAGCGACGACGTATTGCAACGGATGGGTTACCGGAACTAAGCAATTATTTTCCCAGCAAACGTTTGATCTCGTTGAGTTTCATCAAAGCCTCCACCGGGGTAAGCGTATCTATGTCGGTATTCAGAATATCTTCCTTGATTTGTTGCAGCAAAGGATCGTCCAGTTGAAAGAAACTTAACTGATAATCCTGTGCCCCCCTTTTTTTCGACGCACCCTTCTTTTTGCCGGTAAGTTCATCATGGCTGTGGGTTTTTTCCAGTTGCGAAAGAATGCCGTTGGCACGGTCAATCACTGAGGCAGGCATGCCGGCCATCCGGGCAACATGGATACCAAAAGAGTGTTCGGTGCCCCCCGGAACCAGTTTACGCAAAAAAATCACCTGGTTGCGCACCTCTTTTACGGATACATTATAATTTTTTATCCTTGGAAAAGACGCCGCCATTTCGTTAAGTTCGTGATAGTGGGTGGCAAACAGGGTTTTGGCACGGAACAGGGGATGCTGATGCAAAAACTCTGCAATGGCCCATGCAATGCTGATGCCGTCATAGGTACTGGTCCCCCTGCCGATCTCATCCAGTATGATGAGGCTACGGTCGGAAATATTATTCAGGATGCTGGCCGTTTCATTCATCTCCACCATAAAAGTGGATTCTCCCGAAGAAATATTGTCGGAAGCCCCCACCCGGGTAAATATCTTGTCTACAATGCCCACAGAAGCACTGTCGGCCGGCACAAAGCTTCCCATCTGCGCCAGCAGGGCGATGAGCCCACACTGCCGCAAGAGCGCTGACTTCCCCGACATATTCGGCCCGGTAATGATCATGATCTGCTGCTTCTCATTGTCCAAAAATACGTCATTGGCAATATACTGCTCACCCGGCGGCATACACTGCTCAATCACCGGGTGCCGGCCCCCTTTGATATCCAGCACAAAAGAGTCATTTATCTGCGGGCGCACATATTTGTGTTGGTGTGCGATATTGGAAAAACACAACAGACAGTCGATGTGTGCCATGGCCCGGGCATTGGCCTGTATGGGTACTATGTATTCGGCAACCGCCGCCACCAGCTCATAAAAAAGTCGTTCTTCGATCTGCTGTATTTTTTCTTCAGCACTTAGGATCTTTTCTTCATACTCCTTGAGCTCGGGGGTAATATAGCGTTCGGCACTGGTCAGGGTCTGTTTTCTTTGCCAGTCGTCCGGCACCTTGTCTTTGTGGGTGTTGGTCACTTCAAGGTAATAACCGAACACCTGGTTGAAAGATATTTTGATGGAAGGGATTCCCGTACGTTCAATTTCCCGCTCACGCAGAGAGGCCAGGTAGCCTTTTCCGGAAAAAGCAATGCTGCGCAATTCGTCCAGCTCTGAACATACACCGTCCGCTAACACATTTCCCTTGGTAATTAAGGCCGGGGGATTCTCTCGGATCTCACGGGCAATGCGTTCGCGTATCGAGTTACAGGGGTCAAACTGATCAGCCATGCGTCGCAAGGGGGCACAATCACTCTCCAGGCAGAACTGACGAATGGGATCAACTACGCTGAGGGCCTTCCGGATCTGCAACAACTCGCGGGGATTGATCTTTCCCACGGCCACCTTTGATATCAGGCGTTCTACATCACCTGCCTGCCGCAACCAGCCAGCAAGGTTTTCCGCTTTTCCCCGCCGGGCAAGCAGGTATTCCACCACATCATAGCGTTCTTCGATGTGTGCCCTTTCCTTCAACGGCAATATAATCCATCGCTTCAGCAACCGGCTGCCCATAGGGGATACGGCGTGGTCCAGCACATCCTTCAGGGTAGTGGCATCTTCATTGAGGGGTTCAAGGATTTCCAGGTTCCGGATGGTAAACCTGTCGAGCCACACGTATCGGCTTTCGTCAATGCGCGATATCCTGCTGATGTGGCTGAGCTTGTCGTGGTGGGTCTCAAGCAGATAATGCATCACGGCACCTGCGGCAATGATGCCTTCATTAAGCCCTTCGACACCAAAGCCCTTAAAGGATATCGTGCCAAAATGATTGAGTAAAATATCATCTGCGAAGTCACGGGTAAAAGCCCAGTCATCCAGGGTGCTGCTGTGGTATTTCCCGGGAAAATTGGCCTGTAAGGCTTTCAGATGTTTTTTTTGCACCACCACCTCGCTGGGCCGGAAACTTTGCAGGAGCTTATCGATGTATTCGCGATGTCCCTGGTCAGTAAGAAACTCCCCTGTAGATACATCCAGAAGGGCAATTCCGGTAATATCACCAGAAAAATGCAAGCCTGCCAGAAAGTTGTTTTCCTTGTGGTCCAGTACTTTGTCGCTGAAGGCTATGCCGGGCGTTACCAATTCGGTAACCCCGCGTTTGACAATTTTTTTGGCGTGTCGCGGATCTTCCAGCTGTTCGCATATGGCCACCCGTTGCCCGGCACGCACAAGTTTGGGAAGATAGGTATCAAGGGAATGGTGGGGAAAACCCGCCAGTTCCACATACGATACAGCGCCATTGGCACGGCGGGTGAGTACAATGCCTAAAATTCCGGATGTTTTAATGGCATCCTCTCCAAAGGTTTCATAGAAATCTCCCACCCGAAACAGCAACAAAGCATCAGGGTGTTTGGCCTTGATGCCATAGTACTGCTTCATTAAGGGGGTGTCGACGATTTGGGATTTGGTTTTTGCCACAATAAAAACCCTTCTTTGCTTAAGCAAAAATAAGAAATTTACAGAAGCTTCAAGCTTTCATAAGGTATGTTAAATGGCGGGACAGATTTTGCCGGATTGAAAATCTTTCGTAATTTTGCCGGGTAATGAGTTAAACCACAATAATTTTACCACAAAAAAAAATTTATGTATTTTTTCAAAAAGAAGCATGTTATCGCAGCCCTTACTTTCACCTTTCTGTTTTTACTGACAGTTCCGCTGAAAGCCAATCCGGGCGGATTCACCGACGATGAATTAAAAAGTTTTGCCAACGCCGTAGTGCAGGTAATTTCCATCCAGCAACAAGGACAAGCCCAGATGATTGAGAAAATTGAAGAAGAGGATATGACCGTTCAGCGCTTTAACGAAATCAATATGCAGGCACAGGAAATGCCCATTGAGCAGGTTGATATGACAGAAAAAGAGGCAGAAAGCTACATTGTATTATTGGAAGAGATCGAACAGATACAGATCGGGCTGGAAGATGTACTTATCGGCACCATTGAAGATGCCGGCATCACCATTGAAAAGTATGAAGAGATCATGACAGAATACCAGCAGAATCCCGAGCTGCAACAAAGGGTGCAGGAGCTGATGCGTTAATATGTAAAAAGGATTTATTTAAAAGAGGCTGACCCCAAAGCGAGTCAGCCTCTTTTTGTGTTGGCTTACGTAACAAGGAAGAGCGGTTTGTCAATAAATGACTCATATACCGGTCTCAGGCGCTCGGTATTGTAGTGTTTTTCCACATCGATAAGCTTGTTGGTGCTGGTCACGATATCCACGGGAATGTTATCGTAACGCCCGTTTTTAAGGATCACCAGGCGTCCGTGAATGCCTTTAAGGATCAGGTCTAGTGCCAGGTTGCCATAAGCCATGGGCACGATGCTGTCGATGGCATCAGGATCGCCCGATCTTACCAGGTAGCCCAGGTACTGGTTGATGGTTTCCACCCGCTTACCCTTATTGAATTTCGGACTCAGTTCCTTGATCCGGACCGACACTGCATCGCCTATGCCACCCAGCTTGGCATGCCCGTACATGTCCTTCTCCGTGCTCTGAAACATCATATCGATTCCTGAAAAAGAAGCCCCCTCAGACACCAGCACCACGGAATATTTGCTGGGGTTCTTCTGCCTGTCTTCTACCAGTAGCCTGGTCAGGTGCTCAATATCAAATTTATATTCAGGGATTACGCAACGATTGGCCGCGCCCGCCATGGTGGGCAGCAGGGCGGTAAAGCCGGCATACCGGCCAAACACTTCCAGAACCAGGATGCGTTCATGCGACCCGGCCGAAGTACGCAAAAGATTGGACATATGTATGGTGCGCGTAACACAGGTGCTGAACCCGATACAATAATCCGTTCCGGGAACATCATTGTCCATGGTTTTGGGAATAGCTACCACCCTCATCCCTTCCTGGTACATACGTACGGCATAGCTGAGGGTATCGTCCCCGCCGATGGGTATAAGGTAATTGATTCCAAGAAAATCAATGTTCTTCAGGACCTCCGGTGTCAGGTCGTTGATTTCCTCTTTGTATTTTTCCTGGAGGTGTGATGGCACACTTTTGGCGGGCACATGGCTCGGTCGCGTCCGTGAAGTATGCAGAAAAGTACCACCGGTTCTTCCAGCTTTATTAACAAGGTCTTCAGAAAGTTCCATGAAATTGTTGCTGTTGTCGGCCTTTTTGTCACGGACAAGTTCCAAGAGCCCCGCCCAGCCGCGACGAATGCCGATCACCCGGTAACCCTCACGCAAGGCGCGTATGGTAATAGCACGAATGGCGGGGTTCAGGCCGGGAACATCGCCTCCGCCGGTTAAGATTGCAATACATCCTTTATTTTTTTTCATACGCTTTTGATTGGTTGAAATAATTTTTTAAAAAGGGAGGTAAAGTTACGAAAATTTGCAGGGATTTTTGTATACTTTTATGGGGTTAATGCATGCATGGGGTTAATATCCGTATGGGGTTAATGCCTGCATGGGGTTAAT
>PXAA01000065.1 GCA_003567205.1 Bacteroidales bacterium | reverse complement strand
TTTTGCTTCAAAGTCAAAAAAGGCAGCCTTCGTTTTGCTGATGATCTCTGTAGCCGGCAAGGCGATCACTTTTCCCCTGTATCGAAACACCCCGCAGGTAAGTTCCGTCCCGTGTAAGTATTCTTCGACCAGCACCTGTTTATCCTGCTCAAAAGCTTTTTCGATGGCAGGCAAGAGAGCTTTTTCATCTTTTACCAGGGACATCCCTATACTTGAACCACCCTCATTGGGTTTTACAAATACAGGTAGCTTTACTTTTTGGAGTATTTTCTCTAAAGCCTGATTTATTGGCGATTGCAGCTTTACAGAAGGTGGCACGGAAAAACCCAGATGCGCCACCACCATGTTGCAATAATGCTTATTAAACGTAAGTGCGGAGGCCAAAACACCTGCTGTGGTATATGGTATGCCCAATAACTCGAAGTAGGCCGGCAGTTTGCCATCCTCACCCGGGGTGCCGTGAATGGTTATAAACACACAATCAAATAATATTTTCCGGCCCCCGGCAATAATGGAAAAGTCATTCTTGTCGACCGGCACCTCTTGCCCCCGTTCATCCACATAAACCCATTTACGCTGCTGAATCAGGATGGGATACACAGTATACAGGGAGGGGTCAATATTTTCCCTGATCATTCGGGCGCTGGCCATGGAAATTACATACTCGCCCGAATCGCCCCCGGCTACCAGTGCAATGTTCTTTTTTTGCATATTCACAGATTCTGTTTTCCAAACTACAAGGGAGGGGCATACAGCGCCGAACCCACAATCAACCAATTAACTTACCCCGACTGGCAAATATACATGAAAAACATCAGGTATTTTTTATCACAATCACACATAAACACCATAAAAATACGTTACGTTTTAATAAGGATTGCCATATGATGTAATTCTGACAGGCACAATGGGTGCCGTATTTTATATTATTTTTGTGTATTAAAGCATGTATACAGAAGCATTCGTGAAATGAAAGGTTGGGATTTTTTGTTTAGCAGGCATTTTTTGCGTCAGCTGGTTATTGCCGCGGCCCTGGGGGTTATTATCATATGGGGTTCTTTAAAACTGTTGGATTTATATACCCTGCACGGGCAAAGCATACAGGTTCCCGATCTGGAGGGTTACATGGAAAAGGAAGCCGGCGAAATATTATCATCCCTTGACTTGCGTTATGTAATCAACGACTCGCTTTTTGATGAAAGCCGCCCGGAAGGAAGTATTGCCTGGCAGGATCCGGCACCCAAAACGGAAGTAAAACGCAACCGGACCATATATCTTACCACAGTAGCTGTATTGCCCGAAATGGTGCCTATGCCGGATTTGGTTGACCTTTCTCACCGTCATGCCATGAGCATTTTGGAAACACATGGGCTTACTGTTGGTCGCCTGGAGTATCAGCCCGATATTGCCAGGGGTGCGGTTTTGAAACAAAAATTCAATGAAGGCATCATTGAACCGGGCACACCCGTCCAAAAAGGCACCGCCATTGACCTGGTGCTTGGCGAAGGCCTGGACGAAAACATTACCATCGTGCCCGTGGTCATCGGTATGGCACGCGAAGAGGCCATCCGGGCACTTAACAGGGCTGCCCTCAATGTAGGAAAAGAAGCTATTATGGACGATAACAAAGAAAACATCAAGGTGTATTTACAAGATCCCGATCCGTTAGACGGGGCGCAATATGTACAGGCCGGCAGTACGGTAGACCTTTTTTATCGCTCAATCGATGTGTTTGATTTTGAAGAATATCTCGAACAGCTGCTATCGGTTCCCATGCCCAATCTTTTGGGATTATCGCCCAGGGAGGTACAAATGATACTGGAAAAATCTGAACTGGAAATAGGCATGGAAGCATTTGAAGAAGGTGCCAGCCGCGATAATGCACGGGTATACCGGCAGGAACCCGAATATCAGGAAGGCATGATCATACCTAAAGGGCGCTCCATCGACATCTGGTATGAGCCACTGGAAGAAGAAGCAGAAGAAGAAACTGATAATGAAGATATTTAATCGATTTCCTGCATGAAATTCAAATACCTTTTTCTATTGTTAATTTTGTTTGGCCTAAGCAAAGTCTTTGCACAGGAAGCATTGATTCCCCTGCAGTTCAACCCCAAAAAATCAACAAAGGCACTGGAAGAACACAGGCTAAATGTAAAAGACCTGGCTTTGCCGCTGACTTTACCATTTTGGGACGATTTTTCCTACCAGGGACCTTACCCGGACCCGGACATCTGGGCCGACAATGATGTATATGTCAATAGCGGTTTTGGCGTTCATCCCAAAACATATGGTGTGGCAACCTTTGATATCATTGATGCCCAGGGAAATATTTATGAAGATGCCTCCATCGACAACATCCCGTTTGCCGCCGACAAACTGACATCCCATCCCATAGACCTGAGCGAATTTTCCCCTTCTGATTCACTGATCCTGAGTTTTTATTATCAGCCGCAAGGCCGGGGGGGTGATCCTGCCAGCAGCGATTCATTGGTGGTACAATTCTCCCTGCCGGCCGATGCAGACAAGCAAGGAGAGGAAGAAGCGGACGAAGGCCTTTGGCAAAGCGTATGGATGGCCAGGGGAGAGAGCCTGAAAAGCTTTTCTCAGGATACTTTTCCTTATTTTAAACGGGTAGCCATTCCCATTACAGATAATAGATACTTCAGGGAAGACTTCCGTTTTCGTTTCCGGAACCATACTTCTTTCTCACCGGGACAAACCATACCGAACTACACGGGAACGGGAAATATCTGGAATATTGATTATGTTTACATGAACAGTAACCGCAGCATGCTCGATTCAGCCTATTACGATATTGCATTTGCCGCGCCAGCACAATCGATGTTGAAAGATCTGACCGCCATCCCCTGGTCGCACTATATTGCCGACCCCCAGTCACTTATACGCACCAGTTTTGATGTATATATAACCAACCTGGATGTTAGCACATATAATTACAGCTACAGATACATTATTCAGGATGAGGGGGCCAATACCATACGGACTTATTCAGGCGGCTCCTGGGTGATCGCCCCGTTTTTTTCGGAGGGATACCAGGACTACGCGCCCCATTCCAATCCCATTGTGCTTTCCAATCCATTACCCACAGCACCTGCTACCCAACGTCATTTCCGCTTGCTGCATGCATTACAGGAAGGAGCCACCGGAGATGCTTTTACCCGCAACGATACCATTGTGTATGACCAGGTATTCTCCAACTATTTTTCCTATGATGATGGCAGCCCCGAAATGGCACACCTGGTCAAGGGATACAGTCCGGTAAGGGCAATGCAGTTTACTGCCAGGCATCCCGATACGCTCGAAGCCGTTCAGATATTCTTCATGGAAACCATAAACAATCAGGACCACCAACAGGCATTTGAGCTCGTTATATTTAGCAGCCTCGAACCCGAAGAAATTATTTACCGCTCCGATCCATTGTTTTCTCCAGAAAATGGCAGAAATGATTTTGTCACCTTTTACCTGGATCAGGAAGTCCTGATCGAAGACACCTTTTATGTGGGAATACAGCAATCAGGCAATGTGGAGCTGGGAAATTCCATGGTGATTGGCTTTGATCTGAGTAATGATGTTAACCACCTGCTATACAGCAATTATGGCGATGGGGAAGGATGGCAGGCTTCAACCAACCATGGTGCCCTGATGATACGGCCCGTGGTGAGAAGGGATGACATCACCGGCATTACCCCACAACAAGTCATTCAGCCTGATGTAAAGATTTATCCAAATCCGGCCAACGGCCGCCTGGTGCATATTCATTTGGATGACCAGGGTCTTGCCCGGCATAATACCCAATTACAGGTGTTTGACACCCAGGGAAGGCTCCTTTACACCGGGGCCTATACCCCCACCCTTGATATCACCCGGTTCAATAATGGCGTCTATTTGTTGCGAATCATCAACATATCGCAGGGCCTTAACCAAACTGCCCGATTTATCATCTCAAGATGACCATGGCCATGAGACAGAAAGACACATGTATGCCCGAAGGCAACAAGGACCAGGAGAATGAAGAACAAGATCTTTTTGAGCACCATCGTTTTATTGTAGACAAAGGCCAGGGGCTGTTGCGCATTGATAAATATGTTCATGCAAAAATTGAAGGCATCAGCCGCAACAAAATTCAAAACACCGCCAGGGCAGGCAATATCCTGGTGAACGGCGAGGCAGTTAAATCCAATTACAAGGTGAAACCCGGCGATGAGATCAGCATTGTGATGTCTCACCCGCCAAGGGAAATTGAACTGCTTCCGGAAAACATCCCCCTGGATATTGTTTGTGAAGATGAGCACATCATCATTATCAACAAAGAATCCGGGATGGTGGTACACCCGGGTTACGGCAACTATACCGGAACACTTGTCAATGCATTGGTACACCATTTCGACAACCTGCCACACCAAAATGATGAATCCATCAAACCCGGCCTTGTCCATCGCATCGACAAAGACACCTCAGGGCTTTTGCTCGTAGCAAAAACCGAGCTTGTTCAGACACGCCTGGCCAAATCATTCTTTGACCGGAAAATCGACAGGATTTACCATGCGCTGGTCTGGGGCGACTTTCAGGATGACGAAGGTACCATCTCCGGACATATTGGCCGCAGCCTGAAAAACAGAAAAGTGATGGATGTATTTCCGGAAGGAGACCATGGAAAGCCGGCGGTTACCCACTACAGGGTGTTGGAACGATTTGGTTATGTTACTTTGGTGGAATGCAGGCTGGAAACCGGACGCACACATCAGATCCGGGCTCATTTTCAGCACATCGGGAGGCCTCTTTTTAATGACGTTACATACGGAGGTGACCAAATCCTTAAAGGCACTACCTACACAAAATACAAGCAGTTCGTAAAAAACTGCTTTAAAATCATTCCGCGGCATGCATTACATGCAAAAACCCTTGGATTTACCCATCCGGTAAAAGAAAAATATGTGTTTTTTGATTCGCCGCTGGCAAAGGATATGGAAGAAGTGATTGGCAAGTGGCGGGCCTATGCCATACATAAGAAACCTAGTTGAATTCCATCACCACCAGGTAACTTTTTTGATCATCGCTGGCAAACACTTCTGAAACATCCGGATCATCATTAGTTTGTTCACCAGGCACTTGTGCATTCAGATATGAGATAATTTCGGGAGATTGGGCCGGATTCATTTCTGCTTCATAAGCATTGAAAACAGAACCGGAAGCAGCCAGGCCTTCATCATGCAACTGAATCGAAACAGAGGCGGTGGGCATTTCATCCATCAATTGCGCACTCCCTGGCATCTTATTTTCTGCGAACATATCCTCCGTCACCACAATGGTATAGCGAACACTACCCCTTGCCTGGGCATTGGCCCGGGAGCAGAAACCCACCAAAATGATGAGTGCTATAAAACAGGTGGAGATCAGGGCGCGCATTAAAAATATTTTACATTTATCTAAATACAGGACAAATATAGAAAAATATTTTTTAAATGTGCAAATTTTTTTTCAAAAAAATGCCTGATGTAAATAATTTTTACGCCAGGCGGTAACGGTTGTATACAGAAGATCAGTATTTTGTTAAACCATACTTATCAATTTTGGCATTGAGTGTAGGGCGTGTAATACCCAGTATGGATGCAGCCTGTTGCTTGTTCCATTTGGTATATTCCAAAACTTTATTGATGTGTTCTTTTTCAACTTCGTCCATACTTCTTGGTCGCTCTTCAAATACATCATCTTTAACGACATGGACGGGCTTGCCTTCAAGGCGAATATGTTTTTTCTCAAGCACCTCACCATGCGACAGCACGAGCGCCTGCATCAACACATTTTTTAACTCCCTGACATTCCCCGGCCATTCGTGCGATTGCAAAAGCTGAATAGCGCCATCTTCGAGCTGGTCTACTTTTTTATCAAATGCGGGGTTTAATTCCTGTAACAAATTTTTTACCAGCTCCGGAATATCGGCTTTTCTCCCGCGCAGCGGCGGTAAATGTAATGAAAAGACCTTGAGTTTATAATACAGTTCTTTCAAAAACAGGTTTTCGTTTACCAAGTCATTGATGTCTTGCGTGGTAATGGAAATAAAACGAGGCAACATCCGGCTGGCTTCTAAATCTTCACGGCTCATTTGATCAAGCAAATACATCTGCATCTGGGATGACAGCATGCCAACCTCATCAAGTATGACCGTACCACTGTCAACTTGTTTTAATTTTGCATCCAAGGAATTGCGCCCCGACATTTCTGTCTGGGTTCTGCCGGTTCCCTGGCCGTTTTGCAGCTGCTGCTCTGCAAGGATCTTACAATTCACATATACCAACGGTTGATCCTTATTATATCCCGACTCATGAATAAGCCGGGCCATACGCTCTTTACCAACACCCGAATCACCGGTGATCATCACATTGACATTATTTTGCGAAATGCGGCCGATGTTTTTAAAAATTTCGCGCATGACCGATGATTTGCCCACCATGAGATTGTCATCTTTTCTTCTTTCAGGCAGCACTTCCGGCTCTTCTTTTTGCCTGACCGACCCCAGGGTGCTTAATCCATTCTTTACTGTTTCCAGCAACTCCTTAGGATTTATAGGCTTCTCAATAAAATCAAAGGCTCCTGTCTGTATGGATTTAATGGTTAGCGTGGCATCTCCGTATGCCGTAAGAATGATTACCGGCGTTTTCGGATTAATCTCATTCATCTGGGTCAAAACATCAATACCACTGATTCCCGGCATCTGATAATCGGTAATGACCAGGTCGGGAACTTCACGTTTGGCCACTTCCAGTCCTTCCTGGCCCTCCTTGGCTAAAATGACCTCATATCCTTTTTTACGCAGAATGTTTGAAATCAAACTGCGAACCACAGGATCGTCATCAATCAACAAAATTTTTGGCAAATTCATCTGTTTATGCAGTTAATTATTCACCACTACCATGGATTTATGTAAAAAACACAACCAAAGGTAAAAAAATTTTTACACTTTTGCCCGATTGCACAATTTTTTCTGCATCAAGATGCAGGCAGCCGTAAAATTAAAAGCGTAAGTTCAAACCGGCCAGAAAATGGCGTCCGGCTTGCGGAAAATAGCCATCATCAATGGATATTAAGCCATGGTCACCCACCACTCCCTTGTAAACCCATGCACTCGTTTCATATTGTACATCAAACACATTGTTGACCTGAAGCACAAATTCCAATTCCCGGAAAAATTGAGTGCGCAACCCGTGGACCAGCCGAAGATCGTTCACAAAATAAGCATCCAGCATGCGCTCGCCGCTCATGGTGTTGTCAATATACTGGTTGCCGACGTATTTACTCTCCACAAAAACATGTGTGTTTTCCAGGGGGGAGAACCTGAAAGTGCTTGCGGCGATCACTGACGGAGAAAAAGCAATATCCGTATTTTCATAGGTCCTGATGTGGGTGCCCACCCAGTTCCAGTCATTATCATACATATCTGAATGCTCTTCGAACAAAGGAATCTTATTTCTGCTCAGGGTAAGGTTCCCCGACCAGCGAAACATGTTATTGAATCTATAAGCACCCTCTATTTCAATACCCATGCGGTAACTTTCCTTGATGTTGGTTCTTGAAAAACCACCCACATCATTGATCTCTCCTGTCAGGATTAACTGGTCTTTGTAATCCATCAGGTAAAAATTCGCTCCGAAAGAAGACCTCTGGCTTTGATACCTGTATCCAAGCTCCATGTTTTTGAGGTTTTCGTGTCTGGGCCTGCTCTCCGGCGACGATTCGGTAAAATCCCTTCTTACAGGCTCACGGTTTGCAATGCCTGCATATAGATATACCGAATGGAATGGATTCACATCAAATGAAATACCGGTCTTGGGGTTGAAAAAATTGAAATGCACCTTTTGCTGCAGGGGGACAACTTCCTCCAACACCCATGCCTGCCCGAGAAAGCTGTAGGAAACATACCTGTATTGAAGGTCCGCAAAAATGCGCACACCAGGAATGAGCTCATAGCCGGTTTTAAGGAATGTATTAAAGTCCTTTTTAAATGCATTATTATCGTAATAACGATGCCTGATGTCAGTATTCAATGCATGGCGGGCCCAGATAATTTCCCCGAAATGGTCTCCGTCATACTGGTTATATCCTCCGCCAAAGATCATTTCCAACCCGTGATAATTATTATAGTTTACAGAATAGGTCATCCCGTAAAAGTGATTGTCGAGCCACCTTCTCCTGACCAGGTCGCTGCGGTCGAACTCCTCATCCCCGATTACTACATTTGGCAAATCATACCGGCTAAACCGTTCATTTTGGCGGTATTGTTCGTAATAACCCCGCCCGTATGTATAATGGAGAGCAGCGGTGGCCGTCAAACCGGAAGTAATGCCCCGAATCATATGCAATTGATAATGGTCCTGCTGATAATTATCGGTTTCATTATCATAAAACTGAATATTGCCATCCTCATCAATGTATATCCCTGACGGGTTGAATGTCCTGTTGTGCTCAAGCGAATCGGATGGCACCCCATTCCAGGCCTGGTAGGTGGTTTCCTTTCCGGAAAAAACAAGTGCCTTCACCGTGGTATTCCGGCCATAATAACCTCCGGAGAGATAAAATGATTTCAGATGGGCACTTGCACGGTCAATATACCCGTCGGAATCGATCTTTGACAGACGGCCGTCGATGGCCCAGTGGTCATTGATCAGGCCGGTTCCAAAATGAAGGGTGTTTTTCAACGTATTGAAAGAACCTGCCGAAGAATTTATTTCCGCATAGGTCCGGTCCCTGAGCATGGTTGATTGAAGGTTGATGGTGGCGCCAAAGGCCCCGGCACCATGCGTACTTAAACCAACCCCGCGCTGGATCTGAAGATTATCGACTGATGATACAATATCAGGTATATTTACCCACCACACACCATGCGACTCAGCATCATTTACAGGGATGCCGTTGATGGTCACATTGATCCGGCTTTGATCGCTTCCCCGGATACTCATCCAGGTATAACCGATGCCTGTTCCAGCATCGGAACTCGCGATAACGGAAGGGGTGCGGGTAAGCAACAGAGGAAGATCCTGTCCGAGGACCCTTGGAGCCAGCTCTTCCCTGCTTAAATTGGTAAAGGTAACAGGGGCCTGGCCTTCGGCACGGAGCGCCGACACCACCACTTCTTCGGCCAGGGTAACACGCCGGTCTAAATGAAAATCAAGCGAACACTTGCCATCCACCATAACGGGTTGTTCAAGGGGCTCATAACCCATAAAAGTTACCCTGACCATGTATTCTCCGGCTTTCAAACCATCCAGGGTAAAAAAGCCGTTGCGGTTGGTAAATACACCCTGATAGCTCTCTTTGATGACCACATGTGCCCCCGGCAAAGTGTTGCCGTCTGCGGCATCCATTACGCGACCGCTGATGGCATACTGGCCGGATGCAGTAAATGGCCAAATCAGGCATACAGCCAAAATTAAAGTCATTCGATGCATTTTATTTTTACTTGTTTGGTTAAACAATCAACGGCAAATAGGAGTAAAAAGCCGTCATTTGTTTAGTTTCCCTCCCTTCGCCGGCATTACCCGGATCAGGTTCAATGGGTTTGATCTCAGCCCGATTGTGTGGGGCACCCCTATTTTTTTGACAAGTAGTACAAAGATAATAAAATTTGTTGAGGGGTTAAGGGGTTGAGGTGTAATCCTAAAAATGATACTTTTGTAAAAAAAAACCATGAAGATACTGATCATCAACGGGCCGAACCTGAACCTCACCGGAAGGCGCGAAACAGGGGTTTATGGTCCGGATTCATTCGAAGATGTACTGAAGGGAATACGAAAGCAGCACCCGGATATAATCCTCGACTATTTCCAAAGCAATATAGAAGGGGAATTGATTGACCAGATTCAGGCAGCCGATGGCGATTATGACGGCATCATCCTCAATGCCGGAGGATACACCCACACATCCGTAGCCATTGGCGATGCCATCGCGGCAGTCAGCCTTCCGGTTGTGGAAGTCCACATGAGCAACGTATTTTCGCGTGAGCCTTTCCGGCATATTTCTTATATCGCGGCGAATTGCACCGGCAGTATTTCCGGTTTCGGCCCCGGCAGTTATCTGTTGGCCCTGGAAGCATTAAAGCGCAAGTCGGAAAAGTATTTCCGGCTAAAAAGAAAATAATCGATCACGATACTTCTTTTGTACAACAAGCCAGGCAAGGTCTTTGGCAGATCCCGGCTGCTTTTTCTCATCTTCCTGAATCTCCATACAAAGGCCATGTGTGCTCTGCCCACAGCCAGGGCATCTTTTGCCTGGCCTTGCAACAAGAATTTTACAGCTGCTATCCCGTCCAGAAAAAACCGGACAATGATGCGTGGATAAAAGTGCCGGCAGGGCAAGTTCTTTGCCAGCATCCACAAACTGTTGCGAAAATTCAAATAGGTCTTGCGCGAACTGGAAGAAGGCAGTGAACCGCCACCAAGATGGTATACCACCGACCGGGGGCAAGTCATTATATGATATCCCAGGTTCTGAAGACGCCAGCATAAGTCGACTTCTTCCATGTGGGCAAAGAAACTTTCATCAAACCCACCCGCCTCATAAAAGGCCTTTGCCCTCAAAAACAAAGCTGCACCCGTTGCCCAGAAGATCCGGCCGGCGTCATCATACTGACCTTCGTCCCGCTCAAGGCTGGCAAAGATTCGCCCCCGGCAAAAGGGATAGCCAAAATGATCGACAAATCCACCTCCGGCACCGGCATGTTCAAAATATTCAGGCGCCCGGAGAGCGCGTATCTTTGGTTGACAGGCAGCCACGTCAGGGTGTTCCTCAAGGAGCCCGATACAGGGTTCAAGCCATTTTTCGCTCACCTTCATATCCGAGTTGAGCAACACATAATAATCAGCATCCACCTGGCAAAGCGCCCTGTTATAGCCCCCGGCAAAGCCATAGTTTTTTTCCAGGGCAATGGTCCTCACCAACGGGAAGTTATCTGCCAGGTATTCCAGGGAGTGATCCTGCGAACCGTTGTCTGCAACTATAATCTTCGTATTGGCAGGGGTATGTTTTATGATTCCGGGCAAAAAACGCTCCAGGAGGTCTTTGCCGTTCCAGTTGAGAATAATCACTGCCGTTCGGGGAAGTTGCTTCATCGGGTTGCTTTCTTCAAAAATACAGTTTTTGCCGACACCAAAGGCCTAAAGCCTCGTTTTTGTTGCAACGGAACAAAAATTTTGTACTTTTGCACCGGAGAGATGGCAGAGTGGTCGATTGCGGCGGTCTTGAAAACCGTTGGGGTGTAACAGCCCCCGGGGGTTCGAATCCCTCTCTCTCCGCATCATTTCAAAAAACAG
>PXAA01000125.1 GCA_003567205.1 Bacteroidales bacterium | reverse complement strand
TTGTTATGGAAACCGGTACCGTTAAGTTTTTTAATGAAAAAAAGGGGTATGGATTCATTGTCGACGACAAAACTGAGAAAGATGTTTTTGTTCACCACACGGGTCTTCTGGAACCCATCTCTAACGATGATCGCGTTATTTACGAAATCTCCGAGGACGAAAGAGGGAAAAAAGCCATAAACGTTAAAAAAGAAGAATGAATGCCCTTATTTGAATCCTGAGTGCTTCCAGCTCCGTTGAACAAAGCGGAGCTTTTTTTTTGAAAAAGATGTACTTTTATACCTTGTTGAGGGGTTGATTTGTTGAGTTATTCAGCTTTAAGGATATGTTTATTATTGGGATTACGGGAACTTTGGGTGCCGGAAAAGGCACGGTGGTTAATTACCTTGTAGAAAGGAAGGGTTTCAGGCATTATTCGGTCAGGGGCTTGCTGATACAGGATTTGGAAAGCCGTGGCATGCCCGTTAACCGGGATACGCTGACTGCCATTGCCAATAGCCTGAGGGCCAAATACGGAGTGGCCTATATTGCAGAAGAACTTTACCGCAAGGCCGCCGCCGAAGGATGCGATTGCGTCATTGAAAGCATACGTACCCCAGGCGAGATTGAAATGCTCCGGAACAAAGGCGACTTTTACCTGCTGGCCATTGATGCCGACCCCAGGATCAGGTATAAACGCATCAGGGACAGGAATTCAGAAACGGACCGGATATCATACCAAACTTTTATCGGCAATGAAGACAGGGAAATGCACGCAACCGATCCCTTTAAACAAAATCTGGCGGCCTGCATAAAAAGTGCCGACCATGTAATCAACAACAACGGCAATATCACCCAATTAAATAAAAAAACAGAACAATTCCTGAAACAGATCGGCTTTTATGGCCATACAAAAAATAAAACCCCATGAGTAAATCCAAAGACCAACGCCCCAGTTGGGACGCCTATTTTATGGAAATTGCCCATACGGTAAGTACGCGGGCTACATGTGACCGCGGCCGCAGCGGATGTGTCATCGCCCGCGACCGGCAGATCCTGGTAACAGGCTATGTGGGTTCGCCTGTGGGTTTGCCACACTGCGACGATGCGGGGCATCAGATGAAGAAAATACTGCACGAAGAAGGCCACACCACCATGCATTGCGTACGGACCGTGCACGCCGAGCAGAACGCCATATGCCAGGCAGCCCGCCTGGGCATCAGCATTACCGGGGCTACCCTTTATTGCCGCATGACCCCGTGCAGGGTATGCGCCATGCTCATTATTAATTGCGGGATCAAACGGGTGATGTGCGAAAAAAAATACCATGCAGGCAAAGAATCCGAACAATTGTTCGCCGACGCCGGCGTACGCATCGAATACTTCACCAACGAAGTATTAACCTACAAAGATCAATAGACCAACAACCCAAAAACACCCACCAATTACCAAATACTAATTACTAATTACTACTTCTTCAACCCGCTACTGCTCATACTCCTCATTCAGCCGTTGCAACACTTCGCGGGTAATGTCGTGCTTTTCCCTGGCATATAAAATGCCCCCTCCCCTTGCATAGCCCAGGATGAAATCATAACCCTTATCCTGATTATACCTGTCCAAAAAATCACTGATTATTTCCAGCAACTCGTTATTCATCTCAAATTCCTTTCGGGATAGTCGGTCCCTGTATGTTTCGTTAAGCTGCATCAGGTCCTGCTGCCTTTGCATCAGATCCTGTTCCTGGACCTGGGCCTCCTCCATGGTAATATTTCCGTACTGTATATCACGCTGAAAGCGTTCAACATCCGACTGGAAGTTCCGCTGCCGCCGTTCCAGGTCATTTTCAAGACGCCGTTGCTCCGCCTCAAACTCAGCCCGCATCGTGATGGCCAGCATATAATCCCCCATCAGCACCTCATTGTCTACATAGGCAATGGCATTGAAGGCATCGTCGATTTTCTGTTCCACCCTGGCCATTTGCCGGGAATCGTCCGGGGCGGCATCTTCATCCGGTTGCCCGAAAAAATAAATGGCATACAAGGCGATCAGGCCAAGAAACAGCACAATGTTTATGATCATTCCTTTATTGAACCCCCCGGGCTTGACAGGCACATGTGGCACAAACCCTTGTCCTGGTGTTTCTTTTTCTGACATAACTATAGTTACTAATTATTGATCAATAAATTACTTATAAAAACTAGTTTCCCATTTCCGACATAAACCGTATCCGCATCAGGCGAATTTCTTCTTCCGAATATTCATTTTCACCGAGTTCTTCCAGTGCTTCCTGGAATGAATCGGTTTCTGCCGTTTTGAAATAATCAAAAATCTCTTCCTGTTTATCCATATCAATGACCTCATTGATGTAGTAACGGATGTCTATCTTGGTACCCGAGGCCACGATGCTCTCCAGTTCATGGAGGAGTTCATCAAAGTCCAGCCCTTTTGCCTCGGCCAGGTCCTCGAGCGATACCTTCCGGTCAATATTCTTGATAAGGTATACCTTCAGACCGGACTTATTGACGACAGATTTCACCACCATATCCATGGGGCGCTCTATCTCATTATCGTTCACATACCTGTTGATGAGATCCACAAAAGGCCTTCCGAAGCGTTCGGCCTTTCCTGAGCCAACACCGGTGATTTGTTTCAGTTCATCCAGTTTTATCGGATACTGTATGGCCATATCCTCAAGCGATGGATCCTGAAAAATCACAAAAGGAGGCAGGTTATGCTTACGGGCAATTTGTTTGCGCAAATCTTTCAGCAATGCAAATAGCACTTTATCGGTGGTGCTGGTTTTTTGTGCCATGCCCATGATACTGTCTGCCTCATCAGGATTGTCATAATCATGGTCTTTGCTCATCATCACCGGACGTGGTTTCTCCAAAAATTCCTTGCCCTGGCCGGTTACTTTGAGGGTACCATAATCCTCAATGTCTTTTTCAAGCAATCTCTCAATAAGGCTTTGCCGCAATACGGCAAACCAGAATTTCTCATCCTTTTCCGCACCCTTTCCAAAAACCTCCAGCTGATTGTGCTTACAGGATTTTACGGTAGTGGTACTTTTTCCCATGAGTACGTTGATTACATGTTTTGGTTTGAATAATTCCTTAACCGCCAAAACGGTTTCTAAAAACAGGCAAATATATTCTTTTCCTTCAAATTTTTCTTTCGGATTTAAACAATTATCGCATGAACCACAGCTTTCTTTTTCATAAATCTCACCAAAATAGTTCAGAAGGGTCTTTCTGCGGCATATGGAAGACTCTGCATAGGCCACTGTTTCCATGAGCAGTTGCATGCCAATCTCCTGCTCGGCGACGGGCTTTCCTTTGAGGAATTTTTCCATCTTCTGGATGTCCTCATATGAATAAAAGGCAATGCAATTGCCTTCGCCCCCATCGCGGCCAGCCCTGCCAGTTTCCTGGTAATAGGCTTCAAGGCTTTTGGGAAAGTCGTGGTGAATCACATAACGCACATCCGGTTTGTCAATGCCCATGCCAAAGGCAATGGTGGCAACAATCACATCGGCATCTTCCATCAGGAACTGATCCTGGTTTGATATGCGCACGGGTGAGTCAAGGCCAGCATGGTAAGGCAGGGCCCTGACGCCATTCACCTGCAGGGTGGCTGCAAGTTCTTCCACCTTTTTCCGGCTCAAACAGTATATAATGCCCGACTTGCCTTCCTGTGATTTTACGTACCGGATAATGTCACGGGTAATGTGCTTTGTCTTGGGCCTGATTTCGTAATAAAGGTTCGGCCGGTTGAATGAAGAAATAAAAGACCGGGCATCCATCATGCGCAGGTTTTTCTGAATGTCCTGCTGGACCTTTGGCGTGGCCGTGGCCGTGAGGGCAATGAGAGGCACACCTTTGTCGAGGGCATCAATGATGGGGCGCAACCGGCGGTATTCGGGCCGGAAATCATGCCCCCACTCGGAAATACAATGGGCTTCATCCACTGCAAAAAAAGACAATTGAATGGTCTTCAGAAACTCAACATTATCTTCTTTGGTAAGCGATTCAGGAGCAACATACAATAGCTTGGTGAGGCCACTGCTCAAGTCGCTCTTTACCTGGTTGATCTCCGCCCGCGATAAAGAAGAATTCAAGACGTGCGCAATACCGTCGTAGGTGGCAAAATTACGAATGGCATCCACCTGGTTCTTCATCAGGGCAATCAGGGGCGACACCACAATGGCTGTACCTTCACCGATCAATGCGGGCAGCTGGTAGCACATTGATTTGCCACCACCGGTCGGCATGATCACAAACGTATCAAAGCCATCAAGCAAACTCTGGACTATGGACTCCTGATCTCCTTTGAAAGTCCCGTAGCCAAAAATCTGCTTCATCAGCTCACGCAATGATACGTCGCTATTTACCTCCATGCGGAAAAATTTATTAATTCACGTCTTCAATTCAAAAAGACCGGCGCAAACCAGATGCCATACTTCATGAATTGTGATGGATTTTTCCAATTATTAAGAAAAATCATGTAGGTTTGTACTGTAAATATACTATTTAAAAGCAATTCCAACAATACTTTTTCAACAATATTATTAAGTGAACAATTCAGCAGATATTAAGCAGGTTGCCTTGTCAACCATCAAAGAGGAATACCTTGCGGTAAAAAGGTTAAAAGCTTATATTGACGATGCCTTTGTATCTGCAGTGCAGCAAGTTCTCAACTGCAGGGGACGCATTGTGATCACCGGCATCGGGAAAAGTGCCATCATTGCAGGCAAGATCGTGTCTACTTTAAATTCCACAGGCACGCCGGCAGTATTCATGCATGCCGGCGATGCCATACACGGCGACCTGGGGATCATCCAGAAAGAAGATGTGGTGATATGCATCAGCAATAGTGGCAGCAGTCCGGAGATCAAAGTACTTACGCCCATGCTCAAATCATTGGGTGCATGTCTGATCGGCATGGTGGGCAATGCAGAATCCTACCTTGCCCAGCAATCAGATTATGTGATCAATACCACTGTCGAAAAAGAAGCCACTCCGGGCAACCCTGCACCAACATGCAGCACCACAGCACAGCTGGTAATGGGAGATGCCCTGGCCATGGCCATCCTGCATTGCCGCGGATTCACCGCATCAGATTTTGCACGATACCATCCGGGCGGTTCGCTGGGCAAACAACTATACCTGAAAGCAGAAAATCTCTATACCAGGAATGCCCGCCCTGCGGTTGCCCCCGACGATGACGTCCGTACCCTGATCATCGAAATATCCGGAAAAAGGCTGGGGGTAACGGCCGTGATGGAAAACAACAGGGTGGCAGGGATTATTACAGACGGAGACTTGCGCCGGATGCTTGAAAAAGGTCACGATGTGTCGCGCCTGAAAGCCAGGGACATCATGACCACAAACCCGAAGATCATCCCGGGCAGCACACTGGCTGTGGATGCACTCCAACTAATGCGGCAAAATAATATAACCCAGCTGCTCGTTGTAGACAACGGGGAATATAAGGGCGTTGTTCACCTGCATGATATTTTGAACGAAGGCATCATTTAATAATGCCAATACAAGTTGTCTGCCAATGACCGGAATGAAGCTGCATACCAGGAGCCTGGTAAAGAAATACAAGAAACGCGTGGTGGTAAACCATGTATCGGTTGAAGTAAGCCAGGGGGAAATTGTGGGCCTGCTGGGCCCGAACGGTGCAGGTAAAACAACCACGTTTTATATGATTGTCGGGCTGATCAAGCCAAACAAAGGCAGCATCCACCTCAACAATGAAGACATAACCGGAGAGCCCATGTACAAAAGGGCCCAGCGTGGCATTGGCTACCTGGCGCAGGAAGCCAGTGTATTTCGCAGTTTGAGCGTGGAAGACAACATCCGGGCCGTATTGGAATTTACCGTCAAAAACAAGGAAGAGCAAAAGGAGACACTGGAAAGCCTTCTGGATGAGTTTGGGTTGCAATATGTCCGGAAGAGTAAAGGCATCACCCTTTCGGGCGGAGAACGGCGCCGTACAGAGATTGCACGGTCGCTGGCCACGAATCCCCGCTTCATCCTGCTCGATGAACCCTTTGCCGGGGTAGACCCCATTGCCGTGGAGGATATTCAGCAAATCGTATCCCAGCTTAAGGAAAAGAACATCGGGGTGCTGATCACCGACCACAATGTGCATGAAACCCTGAGCATCACCGACCGTGCTTATCTTTTGTTTGAAGGATCCATCCTGAAGGCAGGCACATCAGATGAGCTGGCCGGAGACCAGGAAGTCAGAAAACTATACCTTGGCGAAAGCTTCCGGTTAAGACGCTGAGGGCAATATCAATGCCACCGCATAAGCAGCTGCTCCCTCTTCGCGTCCTACAAAACCAAGGTGTTCGGTTGTGGTGGCTTTAACAGACAGGCGGCCGGTATCAATCCGCATGATCCCGGCCAGGAGCCTTTGCATTTCCGGAATATAATGCGAAACAAGGGGGCGCTGCAAACAAATACTGGCGTCCACATTGCCCACCACATACCCCGCATCGCTTAGTTTATCAATGGTTTTGGCAAGTAAAACGCTGCTGTCCATATTGTAGTATTGCGGATCATTGTCAGGAAAGTGCCGGCCTATGTCACCCAGTCCGGCAGCCCCAAGCAGGGCGTCAATGATGGCATGAATCAAAACATCGGCATCGGAATGGCCGGCCAGGCCTCTGTCAAACGGAATGCGTACGCCGCCAATCACCAGCGGACGGCCGGAAACAAATGCGTGTACATCATGCCCAAAACCAATTCGCATGGCTTATCGTCGTTCGGCCCGGATGGCGTCAAAGTCGAAGGTCAGTGAAAACCGAAGGACGTTTTCCAGGGGGCTGCGCTGGGCAACGGGTACAAGATAGGCAAAATCAAGGCCAAATACATTGTATTTCAATCCGATACCCAGGGTAAAATACTTTCGGTTTCCCTTGCTTTGGTGTTCGTGAAAATATCCGGCACGTAAAGCAAATTGCTGGTCATACCAGTATTCGGCGCCAAGGGATATGGAGATCTCATTCAGTTCTTCCTGGAAACCGCCGGGGGCATCCGTAAAAGAACCAAGCATGCCAGCCACCACGGAACGATTGGGGTTCCGGCCACTTTCAATCACAAATTCGCCGTCTTCGTCAATCTTTACATTTCCGTTCTCATCCCGTGCATAAATGGGTGGAGTGGGCACAAGCAACTTATTGAAATCCATCATCACCGAGATCACGTTGAACCCATCCAGGTCAAAGGTAAGCGAAGTTCCTGTACGCAAGTTGATGGGAATAAAATCGGCGTTGATTTCATCGGTATAGGATATTTTGTTCCCCATATTGGAAATGTTGATCCCTGCGGCAAACTGCGTGGGGGTATTCCAGTTGAGTTCGCGCTGATAATACGCTGCCACATCCGCAGCCAGGGCGACACCAGCCTGGGTTTCCATACCCCCGGCCATCTGGCCCTGTGTCAGGTCACTGTATATAAAACGCGCGGCAATGGCACCGGAAAGGTGGTCGCCCAGGATGCGGGCATAAGCCACGTCCAGCGCAAATTCATTGGGCCTTACCGTGCCCAGGTAATTGCCTACCTCGTCGGTAAAGTTCACATCGCCCAGGGTAAAGTATTTCAAAGAAAAAGCTACGGTTTGCAGTTCATCCAGTTTGCGGTATCCGGTCAGGTAAGATAAATTGATATCGGGTACCAGGGACCGGAGCCATGGGGTATAGCTTAAGGATATGCCCATGTCCTGCTCCATGAAGGCATATTTTGCAGGGTTCCAGTGCATGGAATTCATATCGGGCGAAGACGCCACGCCGGCATCCCCAAGTGCGCCCGCACGGGCATCCGGGGCAATCAACAGAAAGGGGACAGCCGTGGTAATGGTGTTCACCTTTCGCTGGCCCAACACATCGCCATAATCCACTTCCCCTGTCTGACCAGCCAAAAAGATTGGCATACATGCCATGAAAACAAAAACGAGCGTTAGAGAGATAAAAGATTTCATCGACTATTTATTTGATTATGTTTGATAACGAACCAATTATGAGCTGTATGGACACTCGTAAAAATGCCGCATGTCCGGGGCCTGATAAAGAGCCGCAAATATAACGTTTTTTGAAAAAGCATATTGTCTGAACATATTATTTCCAGATCCCCGGCCTGCGAGCCCGGCAGTGCCGGTCCCCAATTAACCGGTTCACCCGGTCAACCAACTGCCATCATATTACCTGAATATTACCAATTTCTCCGTCTGCCTTGCCCGTTCACCCGTTGGCGTTTTCATGGTAAGCCGGTAAAGGTAGATGCCGTTTCCGAGCGGCCTCCCGTCATTGCTGATGCCATCCCAGTGAATGGGCGTAGACCGGTAGCCTGCAGAAAAAACCTTCTCGGAAATGGTATTTACCAGCCGGCCCTGTAAATCGTATATATCAATGCGCACATCCAATTCATTGAAAGCCTGGTTGTGCTTGAAGGTAAACCATGTATCGTATGCAAAGGGGTTCGGGTAATTTATCAGGTCTTCCAGTACAATGGTGCCGCTGCTGCTGACAATGAACTCTATGGTAGCCGTAGCAGGGTTGTTGTGGGTATCCCAGGCCCTCAAAAGCAAGCTGTGGTGGCCGTCCTCCAGGCCGTAAAAAGGATACACTACCCGTCCGCTTTTGTAGGTGTCGAGGTCGGCCTCATAATAATTGGTCAGCCGGATGGGGTCAGAATTGTTCTCATTAAGAAAGGCCACGATATCGTGCCCGATGCTTCCCGTCATATTGATGCCGCTTTCATCATAGATAAAGGCCAGCAATATGGGATTCTCGCTGGTATAATCACCAGATATAAAGGTGGTGTCGTTTATGTACAGATCGATCACCGGGCCTTCCACATCGGGCGTAAAGGTCCCGAGCGTGCCCCCGATCATAAATTCACTGTAATGCCCATGTCCGTCCGTATGCCCGTCGTCCATATAATAGCTGATCTTGCCCGCACCATAATCATAGGCAATATCACGGGGAACCATAAAACTGAAACTGAATTCGCCATCCTCTATGCTGGCTTTGCCTTTATACAGAACAGACTTGCGCATGCTGAAATCTTTTGGATTGCTGTCGGAATTGTTTCCAAGTGTCCGGAACACTTCTTTTTTGTCGTATATGGTTGGGAAAAGCACTCCGTTGTAATCATATAGCCTGTTTCCCTGCGCGTCGGTAACATGGCCCGTAACCGTCACCTCCTGGTAAGCCCTCAGGGTGTCGGGCATGCTCCCGGTAGCCACCCGGTATTCCGGATAGGCCATCTGTTGGGAGGGGTCACCCAGAAGCACGAAATTTCTCAGTTGCATGGGTGTGGTTGCACCACTGCTTTTTCGTTTGGCAATACGTATCAGGTCACCCATCCGGTAGTGCCTGCCGTCTTCATCCCTCGAAAATACCGTCTCCATGAAATTGCTGTTCAGGGTCATATTATTCCCCGACCAGGCCAGGCGTGTGGTTGTGTACAGGGCCATGGTACCACCCACCGGTTTTAATACGATGCGCACCCCGGCCGACAACTCTTCGGGATCGGGCTGGTCGAAACTGCTGAACTCACAGGTGGCCGTCATCAACACCGGCATATTGTATTTGTTGTTCCATGTAGCAATATCCTCAAAGGTCAACACCCGCTGATGTGCAAGCCCGCGGACACCTCCGTGACCTATATAATTGATCATCAGGGCACCCTGGTTCACACTTTCGTTGATGGCCCTGTTTACCTCCGGATAACGGGCGCCACCGGCCATGGTCATCTGCTGGTAGGCATCCAGGTAAATTTTTTCCACGTTGTATTCAGGATGGTCCTGTATCAACCTGTTTGCGATGGTTTCCGAATCATTCAGGTGGGTGTTGAAATCACCGTCATCGGCTATAAACACAAGTTTGTTCCGCCAATCGGCGTAATTGGAAATTACCCCCGTATACTCCAGGTTGTTTTCGCCAGGGGCCATGCCCGGAATACGTTGCTCATAACGTATGATCTTGTCTACAAGCACTTCTGCCTCTTCTGGGGTTCGCACAGGTAAGCGGCCAATGCCGATATCCAGCACGCCATATGCATCCTGTCCCTCATTATCCCCCAGCAAACCATAATAGTCATCCGTCATATAGGTATTCCTGGGGGCCAGTGAGGCATAACTCTGGTATGTGGGGACCAGGTTGCCCCCGTAGCCAAGCAGGTCCCTGTTATCATATGTGCCGTTCCCAAATAACAAAAGGTAACCGGGTACACTGCCGGCAGTTTCCGCCCGGTCATACAACATCTTCATAAAATTTCGTATCGCACTGATATCACGTGTGCCGGACGAAAACTCATTATAAACCTCTTCGGTGCTTATCACACCCACCGTAAGGCCGTTGACCTCACTGCGGTATCCGGCAAGTCGCAATGCTTGCGGGAGCATTTTCTCCGGGGCAACAACAATCATGTCTTTCGACCCCATGGCATGCAGGTTCTGGTTGGGCACCAAACCCTTTAAAACCGGCTCAAGAAAGGACGTGTTGTCGAAGGTAACAAATTCACGCAGGCTGTCGCCGGGCAAAACAAAATGCCGGTTGCTGCCTTGAATTGTCAACGCCTGCCGTTTGATATTAAAGCGGTCGGTCACATCCCATACCCGCACATTGGCAGCATTTGCCAGGTTGTATTTCAGCACCTTGCCGGATCCGATGTGCGACACCTGGCGGAAAGCCATCTGCCCGCCGGTAAAGCGCAACTGCCTGTTTGCATTCAACACAAGGTAATTCAGATAACCCCTGGTACCGGCAGCCGGCCGGTTGTAGGTAAGCTGCACCGTAACCCGGTTGGGCTGATTTGGCAAAAAATGCATGATATCGTTCACCGTCCGAACATAAAAGCCGTTGTAATCGGTCGGATTGATGGGCAGTATGTACATTTGCGTTTGCTGATTACCAACACTCACGGTAAAGTTGCTTTCCACGGTAGCCCTGGCGGCCAGGTAAGCCTCCACGGTAGCCTGGGCGCCCATATCCAGGTTCGGGAAATCAAAGTCAAACTGCCTGGTGGTGGTCGCATCAAAAACTTCACCAAACCAGACCTGCCCGGATCCGAGGAGGTTGACCAAATCGCGCTGGTGGAACGCATAATCACGGAAAGTGGTGATTTCATGGGTGGGATCATCTGCTGAACCTGGCTGTGTGCCAATGCGCCTGCCCTGCCCCTGGTCAACGGTAATAAAGTAACAGCTTTGATCAGAATAAAGATGGACCCGGTGTCTGAATAAGCCGGTATCTTCTTCATAATGCCAGGTATGGGGTGAGCGCCCGTAAAACAATATGGTGTCATTTTGCCCGAACGCCCCGGAAGCCGAACCCGAAATGTAAATCGCGTTTTCATGCAGGTCATCATAAGCAAAGTCTGCATTGGCCTCCGGCAGCATCCCGCTGCCATTGCCAAATAACCGGATATTTTGTTTCTGAATGGCAGAAGGATTAACCCCCAGTTCAACCAGGTCGTCATACAACAGGCGGTGAATGCCCGTTTCCCCGACACACAGCTTATACCATGTGCCTTGGGCAAGCACTGAGTTTTCGGCATAGCTGGCAGCAAGTGGATGATGCAGGCCCGGGTCAAAAACATGTTGCATGCGCAGTTCGAATGATATCAGCTTTTTATAGCGGTCGGCCACTTCATCGTACAGGATGGGATAAAAACCCAGGACCGTATATTCTTCTTTACGCGAACGCTGCCTCCCGTGGTGCAGGATAATGCTGTCCTGGCTAAAGCCTGCCTCCCGCAATATCGCATCTTCTGCGGCAGTTACAGGGACAAACGCCTTGCCGAGGAGTTCAAACCGATGGGAAAACAATGGCAGGGTGCTACGAACCAAATGATTAAACACCGGGACAGCCGGTAAGGAATCGGTATACAGGGCCCCCTCAAAATACATAGACTCGCTGTACTCTGTTTCATTTATAAAAAAACGAAGCGGTTTTTCCCATCTGAGTTCCCAATGGCTTCCTTCGGATGAAGCCAACAGGGGTATCGGGCAAAAAGCAGGGATCCAGGCAAGCAGAAAGAATACGATTACGCGGTAAAAATGCATCTTATAAAAAAAGCCAGTACAACAATATGTAAACAGCGCTGCACACCAATGGTTCGATTGTTTTAAAAACGCCAAAAGCCATGGGATATTTTGTCCGCAAACAACAATTCAGGCATGGCAACAGACGAAAAAATTGTATCTTTTTCTGTTTAAATGTACGAATAACAGGGGCTCTTGCGTTATAAACCTGTGTCAGTAAAAACCTGAGGTTAAAATCAGGGCACAAAGATAAATAAACCCGCCATAAAGAAATTGTATGATGAAGATGAAAGAAAACACCTGGCTCTTTCCCTTACTGTTGCTGGGGATATTGGCATTTTTTACAAATGCATGCGAAAAGGATGATGAGAACGGGCCGGAGGTCATAGACACCAACAAGGTGACAGAAGTTACAGAAGAATCGGCAGTTTGTGAAATAGCGCTTTTTTCTGCCAGCGGCGACATGTCCGCACTGGGAATTGCCTACAGCACTCATGAAACCCCGGAGCTTGGCACTCCGCATACGCTAAGTGAGGAAATAAGCACTGACCTTATTGAGGCCGGCGTATTTTCAATCACCATGACCGGACTCTCGCAGGATACACCTTATTATGTCAGGGCCTACGTGGCCTATGGCGATGAACGGGTGGAATATGGCAAAACCATTCCATTTACCACACTTGGCCTTGTGGAAGACCATGAAGGCAACCAGTACAGAACCGTAAGCATAGGTATCCAACGCTGGATGACCGAAAATCTGAGGGTCAGAACATACCATGACGGCCAGGACGTACCGGGTTATCATACCTACGACCCCACCCTGGTATACGGGATAGAAAATGCCGCGCAGATGGAAGCGCACTATGGTTTGCTTTACACTTATGCAGCCATTGAAAATGGTGAAATATGCCCCGAAGGATGGCGGGTTCCCTCTGATAATGACTGGACAGTCCTAACCGAATATATTGAAGCCGAACATGTTGATGTGGGTCCTGGGACCCTGCTTAAATCTGCCCGCCAGGAAGGCCATGGTTATGAGCCCGGCGACCACCCGAGGTGGGACGCACACGATATACAACACGGAACGGATCATTATGGGTTTGGTGCGCTCCCGGGTGGTTATCGCTATGCCGATGGCAGCTTCGACAAACTCGGCAGTTTTGCCATGTTCTGGTCAAACACCGCCGCCGAAGAAGACCCCAACCAGGTTTGGCGCCGCCAGATAACCCACGACCACGATGGCATCGGCCGGTTTTATAACTACAAAACCCATGCGTTCAGCATCCGTTGCGTTACAGGTACACCGATCGACGACGACGACGACGAATAAACAATCATTATTTTGCTTTTTCAGGATATGGCGGATGGAATGCCCTGAACCCTCAGTTAATCCGGTATCCTATACTGACCCTGTTGGTAAAATGCCGGTCGTAATGGTTTTGGGGATCTATGATGCCGGTGGCATGGTTTGACCACGAAAAGTGATAGCCAAAGTCGTATGTAAAAGAGAACCTTTCGGACAAACGCCAGCTAAAGCCAATACCTAACGGGAAGCTCATGCCGAACACGGCAGGGCTGATGGCATCTTCCGTGTCATCTGTTTCGATGATCTTGTTTTCTGTATTATATACAGTGGGGTTGATAAGTGCCATGGAAAGGCCACCAAATACAAATACCCGCTTGGCATTGGCCTCCCTCAGCGGGACAGCACGGAACAATGGCAGGTAATAATAGGGATACACAGAAACGGAAAACAGGCCGTTTTCGAATCGTTCGATGAAGCCTCCAAGATGCGCAATCCCGCCTTCCTGCCGACCGGGGCCTTCAAAGAAGTTGTCTTCGCCATTTTCGCCATTCAAGCCGTTTTCACCAGGGCCCATGGGGAATCGGTTCCTGTATGGGATCCTGTCTGCCTCATCCAGACCAAACTCCCCGGAAAAATTAAAAAAATCAATACCCAGGTGCAGGCCGAAATCCTGTGATATGCCGTAACGGTAAAAACCACCCCAGGCAAAGCGCAAATCATCGAGGTAATAATCAGCCCTGTCGTTAAAGGATTTCTGGCTAACACCGGTAAACCTGGCGTTCAGATTGGCCACACCAAAACCCACGCCTATCTCGTTAACGGGGGCATTGTATGCCTGGTAACGGACAGATTGGGTCAATGGCTTACGCGGATGGTATGAAACAGGAGAAATATCGTGGCTGCACGAAGCAATGAAAACCAGCAGGAGCAATACAGCAACAAATTGATAATGCCTCATTTTTTAAACGGGATTTATTATCAACAACGCATATATACAAGGATTTATTTTCCGGGAAAATCAGAATAAAACGACCAGCCTGTATATGTATATCATCAAAAAATGCGTTATACAACTTGCAAACCAGCATCTGTGGCTGCTTTATGAATAGCAAACGCTTTCTTGTCATTCTTTTCATGGCCTGTATGTTATGCCATCCTGGGCGAAAGGCCATAGCGCAGGACCCGGTATTCTCGCAATTTTTTGCGGCACCGCTTTACCTGAACCCTGCCTTTGCCGGATCCAGCCATTGCTCGCGTGTTGCATTAAATTACAGACAGTTGCGGGGCATCGAAAACTTTCATACCATCAACGCTTCTTTCGACACACGGGTAGAAGCACTGCAGGGGGGCATCGGCATTATTGCCACCAGCGATATGTCTGCAGTAAGCGATCTGCTGGAAGATAACGGGCTTCCCGTCATACGGAACAGTTTCGGAGCCATGTATGCCTATCATTTACAGGCAGCCGGTAACCTGAATGTACATTTTGGGATCCAGGCCAGTTATATCCGCAATGATTCTGCCTGGCGCCTGTTCAATTTTGCCGTCGACGAGCCCGAACCGGACAACACCTGGGTACATACCGTAGACCTTAGTGCAGGTATGCTATTCTATTCTGAAAGGATATATGGCGGGCTGGCAGTACACCATATGAATCAACCCCACATGAGCCTTTTCACGGATATCGATTCAAGGCTGAAGGCCAAACTATCTGTCCATGCGGGCGCATACCTGTATCCCGATGGATACGCGTCGGCCCGGCACCACGATGCTTCCTTCTTTGTTTCGCCCAACCTGATTTTTATGCACCAGGCATACAGCACGCATCTGAACTATGGCCTCTATGCAGGCTTTGAAAGCATTGTGATCGGCCTGTGGTTCCGGCACTGGATCAATTATCCCATCGAAAACAACAATATCCTGGTGGGTCTTTTGGGGATCCGCATAAATAACTACCGTTTTGGATTTAGCTATGATCGTTCATTTTCTGGTTTTTCGGATGTATCGCATGGTATTTTTGAGCTCAGTTTTGCCTTTGAATTTGGATGTCCGCGCAGAAATATCAGGCAATATATAATAAAACAACCCGCTTTTTAGTTACTTTATTGACCATTTTTTTTTGATCTACACCTATGAATACGACAAAAAGCTTGAAAAACAGGGCTTTAGGAGTGCTTATCATCCTGGCATCTGCTGTCTTATTGTCTTCGTGCGGAAGCAATACCGGCATTTTCGGACGAAACGATAATGGCTCAAGGACCATTGGCTGGGACACCAACCACCCGATCATGGGCGGTCTGGCCAACAGCCAACAGATGAAACAGGAAAAAGGACCCGGGCTGGTTTATATTGAGGGAGGCACCTTTGTGATGGGGCGAACCAATGATGACCTGATATTCGGATGGAGCAATGTACCCCGCCGGGTATCTGTCCCATCTTTTTATATGGATGAAACAGAGGTGACCAACAGGGATTATTTAAAATATATTGAATGGACTTACAGGATTTACGGTCAGACCCATCCGGAAAAATACATCAGTACCCTTCCCGACACCCTGTTGTGGCAGGATCCAAACAGCTATAACGAGCCATTTCTTGAAAATTACCTGCGACATCCGGCCTTTGCCGACTATCCGGTTGTCGGGGTCAGCTGGTTGCAGGCAAACGATTATGCAGCATGGCGCACCGACAGGGTCAACGAATGGATCCTTGTGCGTGAAGGCATCCTTGAATGGGATCCCGACCAGAATGCCGAAAGCCATTTTACCACCAGGGGATACCTTTATGGTGAATACGATGGCCTGGTGCGCGAAAACCTTGAAGCCCTTGACCCAAGGGGCACCGGTACACGCCGGGTGCGATGGGAAGACGGCCTGATCCTTCCCCGGTACAGGCTCCCGACAGAAGCAGAGTGGGAATATGCTGCCCTTGGCCATACTGGCGAAATGTATGACGAAACGGTGGTCGACCGTCGTACCTATCCATGGGAACCCAACCAGATCAGAAGCAGGGAGCGCAGAACAACCGGCCAGTTTCAGGCGAATTTTCAACGGGGCCCCGGTGACCTTGTGGGTGTAACCGGATACCAGCGATCGGCAGGAAGCCCCATTATGCCTGTTTATTCATTCTGGCCCAATGATTTTGGCCTGTACAACATGGTAGGCAATGTTAATGAATGGGTGCAGGATATTTACAGGCCCCGGCCCCACGAGGCAACCACCGATTATCAAGCCAGCAGGGCCATACCATACCAAAACCAGTCTGCAGGCAACGGACCCGCCATGCCATCAGATGACGACAACGGAACAGACGAGGATAACCGTCAGGCCGGGTACGTATCGGTAAGGCAACCCAACGATTTTTATGCCAATGCACAAGGCCTTATCAACAATGAGGCAAGGGTGTACAAAGGGGGCAGCTGGAAAGATCGCATCCACTGGCTGACACCGGGTACCAGGAGGTATCTTGACCAGAGCAAGTCGGCCAACGACATTGGTTTCCGCTGTGCCATGGATCTGATGGGAACACCATGAAGCAGGAAGTGATCCAGAAACTCCTAACCCTTATTGACCAGGGCAGCATGCCCTGTATTGACAGCCGTGAAGCAAAGCCCGGAGACATTTTTTTTGCACTTCGCGGAGAACAAAGTGACGGCAACCTGTATGCCGGAAAAGCATTGGAAGCTGGTTGCAAATTGGCGGTGGCAGACCGTGCAGATGTCGTAAAAGGAGACAATTACCTGTTGACAGAAGATGTGCTCTCTGTTTTACAGGTGCTTGGCCATGCCCACCGGAAACGCTTTGATGTACCGGTTATCTGTATTACCGGGAGCAATGGCAAAACCACCACCAAAGAGCTCATGCAGGCTGTTTTCTCAACCACCTTTTCCTCGATAGCCACCCGTGGAAACCTCAACAACCACATTGGGTTACCCCTGAGTTTGCTTTCGTTTCAAAAACCACTGGATATTGCCATTCTTGAAATAGGTGCCAACCACCGGGGAGAGATTGCCGCTTTGTGCAAGCTCGCCATGCCCACCCACGGGCTGATCACCAACATCGGCAAGGCACACCTCGAGGGCTTTGGCAATATCGACAATGTAACGGCCGCAAAAACAGAACTTTTCCAGTACCTGCAACAAAACCACGGAACCCTATTTGTAAATACCGACGATCGCAGGTTGCCTGCCCTGGCCGGGACAAAAAACATCATAACCTATGGCAAGGACGACTCCAACGATTGTTCAGGCGCCATCATCCGGTCATTCCCGAACCTGCACGTCAGTTTCAGAACAAACAGTGGTTTTGGCCAGGCCCGCAAAGGAATGCAAGCGCGCATCGAAACCCGGCTTACCGGTCCGTACAATTTCGAAAACATCATGGCAGCCGTTACAACAGCACTGTATTTCGGTGTGGAACCAGAAAACATTATGCGTGGCATAGGGGGATATGTGCCTGCCAACAGCAGGTCGCAAATCGTCGAGACCAAAAACAATATGGTGGTATTGGACGCCTACAATGCCAATCCCACAAGCATGGCTGCCGCATTGGATAATTTCAGCCGTTTTGACGGGAAAAATACTGCCGTAATGCTTGGAGACATGCTTGAGCTGGGGGAAACAGCCAAAGAAGAACACCAGGAAATTCTCAAAATGGCTAAATCGAAGGGTTTCGGGTTGTATGTATTCGTAGGACCTCTGTTTAAGTCGGTCTGCCCCGAAAATGACAACACAAAAGTATTTGACCATGTGGAGGAAGCCGCAAAATGGCTTGCGGCAAACCCGTTGAAAGCTTATAAGATCCTGGTGAAAGGCTCCCGTGGAATCGCCATGGAGCAACTAATTGACCACTTGTAAGAACAATCCTATCAGAAAACAATACCTGGTTTATATCTTTTCGATGACCATGGAAATGCCCTGGCCGACCCCGATACACATGGTACAGAGGGCTGTTTTCTGACCACCGGCCTGCAATTGATGCATGGCGGTGGTGACAAGCCTTGCTCCGCTCATGCCCAGCGGATGGCCCAGTGCAATGGCGCCACCCAGTGGATTGATCCGCGGATCATCGTCAGCAAGGCCCAGTTCGCGCATACACCCCAGAGCCTGGGCGGCAAAGGCTTCATTTAGTTCAATGACATCCATTTGGTCCAGATTCATGCCCAGGCGCTTCATCAACGCTTGCGTTGCAGGTACAGGCCCCATGCCCATAATCCTCGGCAGGACACCCGCGGCAGCCATGCCCAATACCCTGACAAGGGGCCGCAATCCATGCTTTTTTACAGCTTCTGCCGAAGCAATGATAAGCGCTGCAGCACCATCGTTTACACCGGATGCATTCCCGGCGGTTACCGTCGCCCCTTCATGCAAAATGGGTTTTAATGAAGACAGTTTTTCGAGGGATGTTTTTCTCGGATGTTCGTCGGTATCCACCAACAGGGGGTTGCCTTTGCGCTGGGGTATGCTTACCGGTACAATTTCGCGGGCCAGCGATCCGTTGGCCTGTGCATTGTGGGCTTTCGCCTGGCTCCAATGGGCAAAGGCGTCCTGGTCTTCGCGGTTGATCTTAAAATCCACAGCAATGTTTTCGGCCGTTTCGATCATGGCTTCGGTGCCATATTTCTTGTCCAGGGCCTTATTGACAAAACGCCATCCGATGGTGGTATCATACATCTGTACAGAACGCGAAAAGGCCTTGTCAGACTTCCCCATAACAAAGGGTGAACGCGACATGCTTTCCACCCCCCCGGCAATGATCAGATCGGCCTCTCCTGCCCTGATGGTACGCGCAGCCGTGCCAATGGCATCCATGCCCGATCCGCACAACCTGTTGACGGTCACCCCCGGGATGGTTTCTGACAAACCCGCCAATAAAAGGGCCATCCGGGCCACATTCCTGTTGTCTTCGCCGGCCTGGTTAGCGCATCCCAGAACCACATCGTCTACCCCCAGCCAGTCAATGTCCGGGTTTCTTTCCATCAGGGCCCTGATGGGGATGGCTGCCAGATCGTCTGTCCTGACCGCTGACAGGCTGCCCCCGTAACGGCCGACGGGTGTGCGCACGGCATCGCATATAAAGACTTCTCTCATAATTACTGATTGATTTCCTGTGTAAGTTTCTCCAGTTTGGGTTTGATGAACCTGAACCCGTTCAGCATGGCCTGCGTCAATATGTCCACTTCTTTTTGCGTAATGGCAGTGGAGAACATACAGGCACAGGTGTTGATCATCATGATATTTTCTTTCAGGTACAAATAATCCAGCAGTTCCCTGATCAGCGCCACTTCTTCCTTTGGCTGATAGGTTTCCCGATACGTTTTAGGCGGGATGGGCTTCAGATGAAACCGGAACATGGATCCGGCACCTGTGAGAGATACCGGTACGTCGGCAATGCTAATGGCCTCTATAATTTGCCTGATGGCTTTGGCCGTCAGGGCATTTATCTGATCAACTGCATCTTTGTCGAACAATTCCATGGCAACGCGTCCTGCCGTCGTGGTAATTGGGTTGGCGGAAAATGTGCCCGAATGAGGAAAGAGGATCTTTTGTTCGCGCGGATCGAGTACGCGCATCACTTCCGTACGCCCGGCCAGGGCGCCAACAGGGAAACCGCCGCCGATAATCTTTCCCAAAGCTGTCATATCAGGACGCACGCTATATTTCTCCTGGGCCCCGCCATAGTGAACCCGAAGGGTGACCACCTCGTCAAATACAAGTAATGCACCATTTTTCCGGGTCCAGTCATACAAAGCTTCCACAAATTCGCTGGTGCCCGGCACAAGGCCTACCCTGTGGGGGACCGGGTCAATGATCACGCAGGCGATCTGCCCGGCTTGTTCGTCCAGAATGGCCAGTGTTTTTTCCACATCATTGAAAGGGAAAACAATGACATCATCCAGAACGCCTTGGGGGGTACCGTGGGCCAGCGGCACACTGTTGGGCTTGTGGATAGTACCCCACTGTTCGGGGGTTGAGGTCTGGCTGATCTCTGCAAAGTCATAGGTCCCGTGATATGCGCCTTCTGCCTTGGCAATTTTCGGCCGGCCGGTATACGCCCGCGAAGCCTTGATCATCGTCATCACAGCTTCTGTGCCAGAATTCACAAAGCGTACCTTTTCAAAACCCGGCACCCGGTCGCAAAGCAGGCGCGCAAAAGCCACCTCGGCCTCGGTGGCCATGGTGTAAGCTGTGCCGCGGTGCAACTGTTCAATAACGGCACTGACAATGGCCGGGTGGGCATGCCCATGGATCAGCGATGCCATGTTGTTGGCAAAGTCAAGGCGCCGGAAGCCATCTATATCTGTAACATAGCATCCTGATGCACTTGCGGCATAAAAGGGATGCGGCCTGCGAAACACGGTATTCCGGCTGACACCACCGGTAATTACCTCACATGCCTGTTGATAAATGGCTTCACCGGCACTTTTCTGCCCGCCTGGGTTTGTAATTTGTGTATCCATTTCCTGTTGGTCAAGACGGTTGGTTTGTTGATTGGTTGTTTAATTGGATGATTGGGTGGCCGGAGGAATCAATTTCGCTTCTGTATGTTTTTGCAGGTATTCAAATGAGACTCCGGGGGCGAGCTCCTTTACCTCAAGGCCTTTGCCGGTCACATCGATAATGGCCAGGTCTGTGTATATCCGGTCAACCACACCCTTGCCTGTGAGCGGATAAGTGCACGCTTTCACTATTTTGGGGGCACCGGTTTTGGTAAGGTGCTTGCTGATCACATAAATGGTCTTTACACCGGCAACAAGGTCCATAGCACCACCCACAGCCGGAATGGCCGACGGTTCGCCCGTTGACCAGTTGGCCAGGTCTCCTGTTTCAGAAACCTGCAGGGCCCCAAGGACGCAAATGTCGATGTGCCTGCCGCGTATCATGGTAAAACTATCGGCATGGTGAAAATAACTGGCGCCGGGAAGGGCTGTCACACACTTCTTGCCTGCATTGATCAGTTCAGGGTCTTCTGCTCCGGCCGGAGGCACAGGACCCATTCCCAAAAGCCCGTTTTCAGTGTGGTATACCACTTCACGGCCTTCGGGCACCAGGCCGGCAACCATTTCCGGAATGCCAATGCCCAGGTTAACGTAAGCGCCATTGGGAATGTCCATGGCCACTTTCTGTGCCATTTGTTGCACATCCCAACCTTTTTTGATGCCATCTTTTACCATGGATACCTCCTGTCTTCTGCTACAAGTTTTGACTCATCTGCCGGATTGCGTACTTCAACGATGCGACTGACAAAAATGCCGGGGGTCACAACCACTTCGGGATCGATCGCTCCCAGGGGAACGGTTTCCCGGGCCTGAACAATGGTCGTTTCAGCCGCCATACACATGATGGGCCCAAAATTTCTGGCCGTTTTGTTGTACACCAGGTTGCCGTGCCGGTCGGCTTTCCTGCATTTAACCAAAGAAAAATCCGCCCGGATTGCGTTTTCCATCACATAGGTTTGTCCATTAAATACCCGCGTTTCTTTGCCCTCGGCCAGTGGGGTGTTTACCGAAGCAGGTGTATAAAAAGCCGGAATGCCCGCACCGCCGGCCCGGATACGTTCTGCCAGGCTTCCCTGGGGCACCAGCTCAAGCTCAATTTCGCCTTTGTGGTATAATTCCGGGAAAACTTTCGAATTGGTGGTCCTTGGAAAAGAACAGATCATTTTTCGCACCCGCCGGTTTTCAATCAGCGCGGCAAGCCCCACATGACCGCTGCCGGTATTGTTGCTCACCACAGTAAGCTCTTTGGCGCCATGATCTATCAATGCATGTATCAGTTCGATCGGACTGCCGGCTTCGCCAAAACCACTGATCATAATCGTGGCCCCGTCAAATATACCGGATACGGCATCGGCCGGACTTTGAACAATTTTGTCAATCATCGGAGCAGTATTTTTTCTAATGTTTCATTTGCTTTTCCAAGCTTTTGGCAAGCGACCATTCAATTTCCGCCAGTTCCTCTTCATAGAAATACTTATCTCCTTCAAATGGCTTGAGCTTTTCAATGGTGTTCTGTTTGTCATCGAATTTTGCCAGGTAAACCTTATCGAGCCATTCCATATTCCGCCCCTCGTTGAACTTCAGTGCAAACACCTTCTCCCCTTTTACTTCGAGCGTTCCCAACAAGGAAACCTTTCCGGCCGAGGAGGTCATGGTAATGTATCGAGATGGGCGGTTGATGGAAGCCAGGGAGCGGTATACCTTACTGAACACCTTATTGATGTCTGCCAGCGGGGCAGTAAAATAATGATGTTCGCCGGTAGGCCTGGCGCAATACATGGAATGAAAGCCCACCGACAACATGGCCAGGATATTTCCAAGGTCGATCCAGTTTTTGGCTGAGCGGTCCACATCAATATTGCCCTGCTCATCGCTAAACAGGCTGATGTGGTTCATTACGGGGCTCTGGCTCTTAATGGCCACACCATAGGATTTCAACCGGCGAATGGCGGCAATGGTAGAGGGATTCAGCACTTCCCTGGGTGTGGAGAAATGCGACATCATAACCACCTGGATGCCGTTGTCGGTCAGCGTCCTGAATAATTCCAGGAAATCATTGTAGGCGCGGCTCAGGATCATTTCAGGATGGTAGGTTAGCACCCGGGTACCCAGTCGCAAGGTTTTTATATGCAAAAAGTCATCGTCATTGATAAAGGGCCTTACATATTTTTCAAGCCTGTCATAAGGGATAAAACCTGCATCACCCCCTGTGATGAGCATATCGGTTACTTCTTTGTGCTTTCTCAGGTATTCATGCACCTGACCGATGTCTTCCTGCACAAACATGTCTTCGTCTCCGCGAACCTGCGCATGGCGGAAACAATACGTACAAAAAGTAAAACAGTTCTGGGTGGTGGTGTCAAAAATCAACTGGCATTGTGGATACTTATGCTGGCTGCCCCGGAGGATTTCCAGTTCGCCATCCTCATTCAAATACCAGGGTTTGTTCAGCAACTGTTTGCCATCGTGCGGGTTGGTTTTTTTCTGATATTCCTTTACGATCCGCTGCCTTTCCTCTTGGGTTTTTGCTTCTTTATAGGCTTGCACCACTTCCCCCTTGATCATTCCCGGTTGCGGGATTACCAGCTGAAAAAGGGAATCTTTCTCAAAATTCTTCCAGTTGATTTTATTCAAAACATGCTTTGTGGCCAGAAAGCGGTACACGTCAATAAAAAGTTCCCGTTCCTTGATATGCCCGATCTCGATGCCGTTTTTCTGCAAAACCCCGACAATCTCCTTGAATCCGCGTAAGCCTGCATAACGTTCTTTTTCTGTGAACAGGAAAGAGGCTGATTCCATAATGCCCGAATATTCAGGATAACATGATTGCAACCTGGACAGCAAGGCTGCGGGCAAAAGATTTTCTTTCTCTATAACCGCACGGATATCGTCGGAATAACGGTAACGGTCCATAATGTTTTGAATGTCCGTTTTCCCGATCCGGACCCTTTTCATTGCCTTGAAAGTACCTGTGTGAGCCATTTCTTAACTATTTAGCTGTTTTACAATGTGTTAACCTTGGTTATATATTATATTTGGTCATATGCAAAATTAACTGAATCCTTTGACATAATCACCTGTTATTATTGCAGTTTATCCCTTAATTCAGCAATATCCGTTTTCTTTTTTTGTTCTCCGGCGTGGTCAAATGAGATCACCAGGTTGTTGAGCATCCGCATGATAATTTCCTTGTTGCTGCACGCCTCAAAAAAAGCCGGGAGGGGCTCAAGGTCCAGCTTGTGAAGAAAATCATTGATCTCCCTGGCCGAAAACATGTCGCCATTGCTGAATGCATTGATATAAAAGAGGGGCTTGTCGTGTTGCATCTGCAAGCTTTCCGTATCAATGGTCTCTCCCATATATGCCAGTACAAAGTGCTCGGGCAAATTGATCCCCATTATGGGCATATTTAACTTCCGGGCAACCAGCATGTAAATAATTCCGATGCTTAAAGGATTTCCTATACGTGTTTTCAGGACCCTGTTGATGAAAGAATTATCCGGATCATGAAAATTCTCCATATTTCCGCGGAAGCCATGCACCCCGTAAAACACATGATTAAACACCTTTACCTGTTCAAGGGCGGTCAGGTTATCATTCATCTCCAGCCAGGCATCTTTACGAATGGCCTCGATCTCACCAATAATTAGTTCATCATTAATGTCCGGATAGTGGAGCCGGCTTACCCACAGCCAGGCCTGCAACAATTCGTTATGGTCGTCATTCAGGACATGTTTTTTAAGGGCCAGCAAAATTGAATTGTAGCGGATATCCAACATCAACAACTCCACTCGACGGCGCAAACCATCGTCCGTCATCTGCTCTAAAAAACGCTCAAGAAAAGGCATGGCATCCTGCCCATGGTGGAGGATCTTTCCGGATATTTCCTGAAATACTTTTGGATCCGGCTCATCCACCATACTCACCAAAGCTTTGATCTCCCGCTCTTTTGTCTGCCTAACCATGTTAACCGTCACTAATTTTGTCCAGCACATAACGGATCATCTCATCCACTGTTTTCTGGTAATCTTTACTGTATTCCTTCCTGGCCCTGTTGGCGATGATGGCACATACTGTCAGGGCATTGTGACCCAATATTTTACTCAAAGCATACAACGCAGAGGTTTCCATTTCAAAGTTTATAATGCGATGACCGGCATACCGGAAGGATTCAATTTTCTGGTTTAAGTCCGGAAAAGCAAGCGGAATGCGCAATTCACGCCCCTGGGGTCCGTAAAAGCCATTGGCTGTAGCGGTAATGCCCTGCTCCAGCCCGGCAGCAACCTGCTTCAACAAAGTCCCGGACGAAGCCACAATATAAGGGGCAGGCAGTTTTCCCCCCCAACCGGCATGTTTTATGAAAGCATCCGTCATGTCCTGCTCTGTCAGCGCAGGGTCATGACGATAAAAATGAAGCAGCCCGTCAAAGCCCATACCAAATCGTGAAGCCATGAATGTATCAACCGGGACATCAGCCTGCACCGCACCGGATGTACCCAGGCGAATAATATTCAGTGGGGTGTGTTTTTCCTTCAGGGTCCGGTTATTGAGGTCAATATTGGCCACCGCATCCAGCTCATTCACCACAATGTCGATATTGTCTGTTCCGATACCGGTAGACAAGACCGTAAGCCGTTTGTTTTTATAACACCCGGTATGCGAGCGAAACTCACGATTCTGTATCTCGTGTTCTATTGTGTCGAAATGTCGCGATATTTTGGGTACACGCCCCTGATCTCCCACTACAATCACGGTATCCGCCAGATGTTCGGGACGAAGCTTCAGGTGATACACACTGCCATCGGGATTGATGATCAGTTCAGAATCTTTGAATTTTTTCATAAAACCACAAAATTAAAACATGACCATGTGCAAAGCGGCAAAAATATCAATAATTAAAATAATTACCTAATGTCAGGAGCGTACCGGATAATCATTATTTTTGACAAAAAAAAGCATGCAGGCCTTTATTATTTCCATTGGCGAAGAATTGCTCATCGGGCAGACCATAAACACCAATGCTGCCTGGATTGCGGCGCAATTAAACCAGGTGGGCTCAGAGGTCCGGGAAGTCCGGGTCATTACCGACAAAAAAACGGAGATCCTGCGTTGCCTCAGGGAGGCTGAAGATCTGGCAGGCCTGGTATTGATCACAGGCGGCCTGGGTCCCACACGAGACGATGTGACCAGGGATGCATTGTGCGAATATTTTGATTGCGGGCTGGTTGTCAACGAGGATGTACTTGGAGACATTACCACTTACATGGAAAGGCGCGGACGTAAGATCACGGATGTCAACCGCGACCAGGCCATGGTACCTGAAAAGGCTTTCATCATCAGGAACCCATACGGGACGGCCCCGGGTTTCTGGTTCAGACAGGGGGACAAATCATTTATTGCCATGCCCGGTGTTCCATATGAAATGAAAGAAATGGTCCTTAAACATATTGTCCCGGCCCTGGAATCAACCCCCCGGGAACAACACATTGTTCATAAAACGGTTTTGACACATGGTGTGGGTGAATCGGTACTGCTGGAACTTATCGCGGATTGGGAGAACAACTTGCCCGCAGCGGTGCAGCTGGCCTACCTGCCATCCACCGGCATTGTTAAACTGCGCCTGACAGGTAAAGGGAGCAACAAAGAAACCTTACTTGAGATCATCGGCCGGGAGCTGGAAAAACTTAAGCAAATCATTCCAGAATATATATGGGGATTTGACGACGATAGCCTGGAAGGGGTTACAGGCCGTTTGCTGGCCAAAAAAGGGAAAAGCCTGGCCACCGCCGAAAGTTGTACCGGCGGATTCATTGCCCATAAGATTACAAGTATCCCGGGCAGTTCGGCCTATTTCAAAGGCAGTATTGTTGCCTATGCAAACAAAGCAAAGGAGCATTTGCTTGGTGTTTCGCACGACCTTTTGGATACCCAAGGTGCCGTTTGCCGCCAGGTGGCTGAAGATATGGCTGCGGGTGCCCGGCAGACCCTTGAGGCAGACTACGCCATTGGGGTTACCGGCATTGCCGGCCCCGACGGGGGGAGTAAAAGCAAGCCCGCAGGAACAACATGGATCGCCATCGCCGGTGAACACGAAGTGATCAGCCAACGGTTTGCATTTGGCGACAACAGAAAGCGCAACATCAGCAGGGCAGCCAATGCGGCGCTGGCGATGCTGAAAGATTATATTGAACGGTTATAAAAACATATAAGCCATGATACATCGCAACAAAATCACCACACTAACGGAATTTATCATCCAGCGCCAGTCAGAGTACCCCCACGCGAAAGGGGCCCTTACCCGCCTGCTCAACGACATTGCCACTGCCGCCAAGATCGTGAATCGTGAGATTAATGCTGCCGGTTTGGTGGATATCCTTGGCACGGTTGGAAAACGAAATATTCAGGGGGAAACCCAAAAAAAACTTGACGTTTACGCCAATGAGATGTTTATAACCGCCCTGAAGGGCGGTGGAGAATGTTGTGCCATTGCTTCGGAAGAAAACGAGAAAGTGATCTCATTCAGCAATGAATTCTCCGAAAAGGGGAAATACGTGGTGGCTATGGATCCTTTGGACGGGAGCAGCAATATTGAAGCCAATGTATCCATAGGCACCATTTTTTCTATTTACAAAAGGGTTACCGAAGTTGGGGGCGGCACCCAGAGCGACCTCCTGCAGCCGGGGATCCACCTTACCGCGGCCGGCTATGTCATTTACGGGTCTTCCACCATGTTGGTATACTCAACCGGCAAAGGGGTAAACGGCTTTACACTTGATCCTTCGGTGGGTATTTTCTGCCTTTCCCATCCCGATATGCGTTTTCCGGAAACGGGCAAGATATATAGCATCAATGAGGGAAACTACATCTATTTTCCGGAAGGGGTAAAAAAATATATCAAATATTGCCAGGAAAACGATGCGCCAACCCACAGGCCATATACATCAAGGTATATCGGATCGCTGGTGGCGGATTTTCACCGCAACCTGATCAAAGGGGGGATATTCCTGTATCCGGGCACTACAAAACAACCCAACGGCAAACTCCGCCTGCTTTACGAATGCAGCCCCATTGCCTACCTGGCTGAACAGGCCGGGGGGAAAGCCAGCAATGGCATTAATCGCATCCTTGAAATTGAACCCAAAACACTGCATGAGCGTTCGCCATTCTTTGTCGGACCGCGTTCCATGGTCGAGACAGTGGAAACATTTATGAGGCAAAACCACAAAAAATAGCAGGGTGTGTTGACAATAGATCATTTTATCCGGTTGTTTTCAGAAAGCAAACACTTGCAGGACCTTTTGGATTTTCTGAAGCAGCCCGGGGCAGATGCTGCCGCCGCAGAGGGGCTTGCAGGGTCTTCTGCAGCCGTTGTAGCGGCCGCGGCGATAAGACGCATTAAAAAAGATTTCCTTTTTGTTTTGTCCGACAAGGAGTCGGCCGCCTATTTTTTTAATGACCTGGAAAACCTTTTGGGAGAACGTGACAAAGACTATGAACACAGGAATATTTTCTTTTTTCCTTCATCATGTAAAAAACCCGCACGATCATCAGAAGAAGACAAGGCCGGCATCCTGCTTCGTGCCGAAGTGGTTCACCGACTTGCCAGCACAAAGGAAAGAACCATTGTGGTAACCTACCCGGAAGCATACGCTGAAAAAATCGTTCCCAAAAAAAACCTGAAAAAGCACATCATCACCGTGCGCAAAGGGGCAGATCTGCCGGTTGATTTTATGATGGACTTGCTTAATGAATATGGCTTCGAACGGGTCGACTTCGTGGTGGAGCCCGGCCAGTTTTCTGTCAGGGGGGGCATTGTGGATGTATTCTCTTTCTCCAATGACCATCCTTTCCGGGTGGAGGTCATGGATGACCGGGTGGAGAGTCTCCGTACCTTTAATCCTGAAACACAGTTGTCTGTGGAGCTGCAAGAGCAGATCAATATCTTGCCCGACATCCATAACATCGAACAGGCCAGCGAAGCGCGGGAGTGCCTTACCGAATCTATGCACGATAACACCCTGCTTTGGTCAGAAGATACCGGCCTATGCACAGAAGTTATCCGCCACGGGTTTGAAGCAGGTTTCTTCGATGAATCGCGGTATATAAATCACGACATCTTTATGGCAAATTTCCGGAAACACCGCTTGCTGGAGTTCCGGAGGCCCCTGTTGTCTAAAAATGGCAAGAAACGTTTTTCCTTTCATTTTTCGCCCCAGCCCAACTTCAACAAACATTTTGAATTGCTGATCCAGAACCTGGCAAAAAATACCAGGGAGGGCATTAAAAACATCATCCTGTACGATACCCCGAAACAGATCAGGCGCATACACAGCATCTTCGATACCCTCTCGGAATCCGGATCGTCCAGGCCCGAATTCCGGCATGAGACACTCTTGCTCACATTGCATGAAGGCTTTATTGACCAGGTAAACCAGGTTGCCTGTTATACAGACCATCAAATATTTGACAGGTACCACCGGTATCGCATCCGCGACAAGTTTCCCGGCAAACAGGCCATGGGGATCCAGGCACTTTATAACCTTAAACCCGGCGACTATGTTGCCCACATAGACCATGGCATAGGTATTTTCAGCGGGCTGGAAAAAATTGAGGTGATGGGCAGATTACAGGAAGCAATCCGGCTGGTCTATAAAAACAACGACATCCTCTATGTGAGCATCCACAGCCTGCACCGCATTTCAAAATATACGGGCAAAGAAGGAATGGCGCCCACTTTACACCGCCTGGGCTCCAACACCTGGAACAAGTTAAAAAACAAGACCAAGAAAAAAGTCAAAGACATTGCCCAGGATTTGATAAAACTCTATGCCGAAAGAAAAGCGCGCAAAGGATTTGCCTTTTCGCCAGATACTTACCTGCAACATGAATTGGAAGCCTCTTTTATTTTCGAAGACACACCCGACCAGGAAAAGGCTACCCAGGATATAAAAAATGACATGGAGTTGCCCGTGCCCATGGACAGGCTCATATGCGGGGATGTGGGGTTTGGAAAAACAGAAGTGGCTATCAGGGCGGCTTTTAAAGCAGTCAATGATTCCAGGCAGGTGGCCGTATTGATCCCCACCACCATCCTGGCCCTGCAGCATTACTACACCTTTAGCGATAGGCTGAAGGACTTTCCCTGCAAGATAGACTACCTGAGCCGTTTCAGATCAACACGGGAGAAGAAACAAGCCCTGGAGGGCGCAAAGAACGGGCAAGTGGATATTTTGATCGGCACACACCGATTGCTGAGCAAAGACGTTGTATTCAAGGATATTGGCCTGCTGATTATCGATGAAGAGCAGAAGTTCGGGGTGGCGTCAAAGGAAAAACTCAAACAAATGCGTGTCGACGTCGATACACTGACGCTTACCGCAACACCCATTCCCCGAACCCTGCAGTTCTCGCTGATGGGGGCCAGGGACCTTTCCTACCTGAACACCCCGCCACCCAACAGATACCCCATCCTGACCGAGTTGCACATGTTTAATGAGAGGCTCATCAAAGAAGCCATCGAATATGAAATATCAAGGGGTGGCCAGGTTTTCTTTGTCCACAATCGCGTGCAGAATATCGAAGAGGTGGCGGCCATTGTAAGGCACACATGCCCGGGCCTGCGGATTGCCGTTGGCCACGGACAACTCGAAGGAAATAAGCTGGAAAAAGTTATGGTGGATTTTATCCATGGCGAATACGATGTCCTGGTGTCGACCACCATCATTGAGTCGGGGCTCGATATTCCCAATGCCAATACCATCATCATTAACAATGCGCATCATTTCGGATTAAGCGACCTGCACCAGATGCGGGGTCGTGTTGGCAGGACCAACAAAAAGGCCTTTTGCTATCTGCTTTCGCCGCCCCTCAACACCCTTACCGATGAAGCACGCAAAAGGCTTAGAGCCATCGAAGAATTTTCGGAGCTGGGCAGCGGCTTTAATATTGCCATGCGTGACCTTGACATCAGAGGAGCAGGAAACCTGCTGGGGGCGGAACAAAGCGGCTTCATCACCGAAGTGGGGCTGGACACATATCACAGGATACTGGACGAAGCCATCACCGAACTAAAAGAACAGGAGTTCAAAGAGTTGTTCGGACAGGCGGAAGACGGCCGGGAGCAGAGGGGGTATGTGGACGATTGTCATTTGGAAACAGATCTGGAGCTGATGATCCCCAGCGATTATGTTTCCAATACCGAAGAAAGGATCAAGCTTTACAAGGAACTGGACAGTGCTACCGGCCATGAGCAGCTTCAGGCGTTCGCCAGGAGGATGGAAGACAGGTTCGGGCCCCTCCCGGGGCCGGTCAAGGGCCTGCTTAAGGCAGTTGAGTTGCGCTGGAAAGCACAACAAACCGGTTTTGAAAAAATGATCCTTAAAAAAGGAATGATGATCGGTCACCTGCCCGACAGTGAAAAAACCGCTTATTATCAAAGCAAAGCCTTTGGTAAAATACTTGAATATGCACAAAACCTTCCCGCAAAGTGCCAGATAAGGGAAGCAAACGCACATTTGGTAATAACCATACAGGATGTGAAATCCATTGGAGAAGCCCTGGATGTAATTACAGCTCTTTCAGTACCTCACTAATGTCTTCCTTAATCTTGTTTGCAATTTTTTCGGCTTTGTTCAGGCTGTCGCTCTCTGCATAAAGCCGTATGACAGGTTCGGTATTGGATGACCGCAAATGCACCCACTCCTTGTCAAACCAGATTTTCAGTCCATCGGTATGATCGAGTGTCTGTTGGCTGTATTTTTTGGTGATCATCCCGATCACAAGGTTAATATCCGCATCCGGAGGCAATTCAATCTTGTTTTTAGATATATGGTATTCGGGATAGGATTTTTTGAGGCGGCTGCAGGAATACCCGCTCCGGGCAAGCTGCGTCAGAAAAATGGCAATGCCAACCAATGCATCCCTTCCGTAATGCAGAGCGGGATAGATCACACCACCATTGCCTTCTCCCCCGATCACTGCCGTGTGTTTCTTCATGGCTTCTACTACGTTCACCTCCCCTACGGCCGAAAAATAATGGCGGCCTCCGTGTTTTTCAGTGACCTCTTTCAGTGCCTGTGTGGATGAGAGGTTGCTCACCGTATTGCCGGGTGTGTGCGACAGTACGTAGTCAGCCACCGATACCAGGGTGTATTCTTCTCCGAACATCTCACCGTCTTCACAAACAATGGCCAGGCGATCTACATCCGGATCAACGGCAAAACCCAAATGGGCATTTGATTCTACAACCTCAGCAGACAAATGGGCCAAATGCCCGGGCAATGGTTCGGGGTTGTGCTGAAATATACCTGTAGGATCACAGTGTATCTCCAGGATATCTTTCACGCCCAAAGCCTCTAAAAGAAGGGGTACGGCGATGCCGCCCACAGAATTGATTCCGTCCACTGCCACTTTGAAACCAGCCTTTTCAATAGCGTCTGAATCGACCAGGGGCAAGTCTAAAATCTTTTCAATATGTGTTTCAAGCATGTTTTCATCCTGGCTGTATGTACCGATCTTGCCGGATGATACAAACTCAAAGCGGGCCGGATCCATCCATGCCTGCATCTCTTTTCCCTGTGATGCCGTCATAAACTCACCTTCGTCGTTGAGCAGTTTCAGCGCATTCCAGTTTTTTGGATTGTGGCTGGCGGTAATGACCACACCACCCTGTGCCCCGTGCACCAGCACACCCATTTCAACGGTCGGCGTGGTGGTTAACCCGGCATCAATAACGTCAATGCCCATAGCCTGCAGGGTAGATATCAGCACATGGCTGATTACCGGCCCTGATATGCGCGCATCCCTTCCAACAACCACACGTATGGGCTTATCCGGGTGATTTTGTTTCAACCACATCCCGTAAGCCCCTGCAAATGTAATTACATCAACCGGAGACAGGCCCTCTCCGGGATGTCCGCCAATGGTACCGCGTATACCTGATATGGACCTGATCAAAGTCATTGGAAAAAAGGCTTTATCTGACAAAGCTAATGGTTTTTTTATTTCCATATAGGGACACTTCATCCGATAATGGTTAATTTTGCATATATTTCCAACACATAATACATGCACCCCACGTACAGACATATTTTTCCCCTGCTGCTGGCATTCATCCTGCTATTGCCTTCATGCATGCCTGCGCGGCGTATACCAGAGGGCCAGTATCTGCTCAACCGGAATCGCATTGTGCTGGAAGACACAGAATTGGATCCCATTCAATTGCGCAACTATGTACGTCAATCACCCAACCGGCGCATTCTGGGATTTTACCGCTTTCACCTGAACATGTACCAGCTGGCCGACAGGGGAAAGGAAACCCGCCTGAAACGCTGGATGAAAAACACCATTGGTGAGCCCCCGGTCATTTTTGACCCTGCCCTGGCAAACCAGACCAGCAGGCAGTTTGAATTGTTCCTGCATAACAAGGGCTACTTCAATGCCCATGTGGATTATGATGTAAATACCAGAGGTAAAAGGGCCAATGTGGTATATACACTTACAGGCAACACCCCATACACCATTCGCCATGTGGACTATACTATTCAGGACAGTCAGGTGGCAGCATTTGTATATTCTGACAGCCTGCAGTCTTTGATCTCAAGTGGCGACCGATACGATGCCGATGTACTTCAACAGGAGCGCAGGCGGCTTACCAGGTATTTAAAGGAAGAGGGGTTTTTTAACTTCTCAAGGGACTTTATCTTTTTCCAGGTCGACAGTACACTGAATCAAAACCAGCTGGACCTTGAAGTCATCATCAACAACCCCCGTGCCCGCACCACCACACCTGCCGACAGTGTCATACCACATAAAAGATACAGGATAAACAAAGTTTTTGTTTACCCTGAGTACTCAAGGCTTGCCCCCATTCAGCAGTATTCCGATACCACGGTATTTAAAAAAACGAATGATACAGAGGACAAATATACTTTTTTGCATAACGGTCCCATGCGCCTGCGTCCAAAAACCATTGCCAACAATATTTTCATTACCCCGGGTGAATTTTACAACATTGACAAAGTAGAACAAACTTACTTTACCCTGGCCGGGTTGCGGAATTTTCGTTTTGTGAACCTGAATTTTACTGAAGCAGCCAAGGCCTCACATACAGGTGGTGACAGCCTGGGTTTGCTGGATGTGCGGCTGGAACTTACACGTTCGCCATCCAACGCCATTTCGATTGAGGCGGAAGGGCTTAACACGGCAGGAAACCTCGGCATTGCCAGCAACCTGGTATTCCAGAACAGAAATATATTTCGCGGGGCAGAAATCCTGAACCTGCGTTTCAAGGGTGCACTTGAAGTATCAGGCGAATCGGCCAACCAGCAAGTTTTTCAGAGGCTCCCTTTCAACACGGCAGAGTTGGGTGTGGATGTTTCCCTGGATGTTCCGAAACTGCTGCTTCCTTTCAGCCTGGAACGCTTTTCCCAGGCAGCTCGGCCGCAAACCACCATCCTGGCGGGGATCAACTATCGCCAACGTCCCGACTATACACGTTACATCCTGAATGTGAGTTTCGGATACCAGTGGCAATCCAACTATCGCCACCAGCATCAGTTCAACCTCTTGGAGATCAGTTCCATAAAGATTTTTAACGATTCCATCCTTCAGTCACGGATCCCTGACGCCAATCCGCTTATCCTCAGCCGATACCGGGATCACCTCATCGCAGGCATGAAATATAATTACACCTACACCACCCAACAATTTGAGAAAAAAACAGACTTTGTATATTTCAGGAGCAACCTGGAAATAGCGGGCAACTTAATGTATTTAGCCGGCAGGCAATTTGACCTGTCTCTCAACGAAGACAACAGCTATACCTTAGGTGGTATTCCATTTGCCCAATTTATAAAAGCAGACGCCGATTTCAGGTATTACCGGGTATTCGATGAAAATAACACCCTGGTATTTCGCATCATGGGCGGGATGGGCTTGCCCTACGGCAACATCGATGTAATGCCTTTTATAAAGAGCTACTACGGCGGTGGGGCCAACAGTGTGCGGGCATGGAGCATATATAACCTCGGCCCTGGCGGGTATCATGAAACCGAAGAACTCCGGTTCGACAAATACGGGGATGTCAAGCTGGAGGCAAACATAGAATTCCGTTTTCCCGTTTACCGGTACTGGCACGGAGCTTTCTTTATGGATGCAGGCAATGTCTGGTTCCTGAAAAAAAACGAACAGTTTCCGGGGGGGGAGTTTTCGGCAACCCGCTTTTACCGGGAAATTGCCATGGGGGCAGGGGTTGGTATACGGCTCGACTTCAACTTTTTTCTTGTAAGGCTCGATGCTGCCTTCCCTTTGAGGAACCCGGCATTGGCTTCCGGGGAACGATGGATTGATGGATGGCCAGGTTTCAACCAGTGGAATTTTAACCTTGGGATAGGCTATCCTTTCTGATCAGTTATGGGCATTTCCGATATCATTCAGGGCATTGACAAACACTTTCCATACAGGCCGACGGCAGACCAGACGGCACTGATCAGTGAACTGGCCGCCTTTATCCTGGATCCGGAGCCTCTTTCCGTTTTTATTTTGAAAGGCTATGCAGGTACGGGAAAAACAACCATCGTCAGCAGCCTAGTTAAGATGCTTCCCGGCCTGAAGGCCGATTCGGTGTTGCTGGCACCTACAGGCAGGGCAGCCAAAGTATTGGCCGGGTATTCAGGGAAACATGCTTTTACGATCCATAAAAAGATATACCGCCTCCAGACATCCGGCGATGGTTCCCTGCAAATTGCACTGCAACAGAACAAGCATACCGACACTTTATTTATCGTGGACGAGGCGTCGATGATTCCCGGAAACACGCCAGACGACCAAACCAGTTTGTTTGGAGGGGCAAATCTTCTGGATGACCTTTTCCGTTATGTGTATAACAACAAAAATTGCCGCCTGATCCTGATCGGGGATACCGCCCAGTTGCCCCCGGTGATGTCCCCCGAAAGCCCGGCACTCAGCAAACGTTTCCTCGAAACAAGGTTTGGCCTTCATGCCAGGGATTACGAATTACAGGAGGTAGTCCGCCAATCGCAAGACAGCGGCATCCTCTTTAATGCCACGCGCATCCGGGAAATGCTCACCAGGCAACAAACCGGGTTTCCCCGGCTTCGCCTGAAACATTTCAGCGATGTGATAAGGGTCCAGGGCCAGGAAGCGGCCGATGAAGCAGACAACGCCTGGCTGGGAGGCAAAGAGGAAGCCCTGATGATCTGCCGGTCAAACAAGCGGGCCAATATGTATAACAAGCATTTGCGACAAAGGGTGCTGTTTATGGAAGATGAAATCAACGCAGGGGACCTGCTCATGGTGGTCAGGAACAACTACTTCTGGCTGCCTGAACAATCTGAAGCAGGTTTCATTGCCAATGGCGATATCATTGAACTGAAGCGCATCAAACGCACTGAGTCTTTGTACGGATTCCGCTTTGCAGACGTTACTTTCCGCATGATCGACTATCCCGGCATGCCGGACCTGGATGCCAAACTCCTGCTGGATGTTCTGGACACAGACGGTCCTGCCCTGCCCAGGCAGGCGTCAAACAAATTGTTTGAGTCAGTGGCCGAAGACTACAAGTACATCCCCAACAAGCGCACAAGGATGACAAACATCCGAAACAACCCCTACCTGAATGCCCTGCAGGTAAAATTTGCCTATGCCATGACTTGCCATAAAGCCCAGGGGGGGCAATGGAAGCATGTTTTTGTTGAAATGGGGTACCTGCCCGAAAGAAAACCCGATACCGAATACATCCGCTGGTTGTATACGGCAATTACCAGGGCCACCAAAAAGGTGTTTCTGTTAAATTTTGTTGATGACTTCTTTAAATAATGGCTGCAGTACAAGCTATTTTTTAGTCTTTTAACTAAAAAAAACGCATGGTTTTTTTAATTATGATTACTTTTGTACTCTGAATTGTAAACTCCAAACTGAAATTAAAGATTATGCATTGTATCAAAATGACCGAATATGCTGCCACGCGCTTTTTTGTGGTATTTTGTTTGACCATGGGACTCGTGTTGAACATGCCAATGATTGCATCAGCACAGGAAACCGAAGAAAAACAGGAAGAGGAAGACCCCTGGGCAGACAAAGAATTCCCCTTCGGGGATGAGGTTCTGCTTACTTTCTTCGACACCAATCAGGAAGTCAGTGCTTTACAACGAGGCACCCAGGCAAGGATCAACGAAACAATTGAACAGTATGGCCTGACCAGGCAACGTTTTGACCAGATCGGCCGTGCCGCACAGATGGGGGCTTTGGAAGACGGTGCCTTCTCGAACGAAGAGATTGAAGCCTTCAACCAGGTTGCCCCGCAGGTAACACAACTACAGCGCGAAAACCAAAGCATGATGCAGGTGATCATCCAGGACAATGACCTGAG